>JAFQSU010000072.1 GCA_017409405.1 Oscillospiraceae bacterium
GTGTGACACCTTACTCCCGGGCCGTGGTCCTCCCGGGGAAGATGGCCGCTTATAATTTAAGCAGCAATAAGTTTATTGTTGTTATTTAATTTATAAAAATTAAGTTGCAGATTTTAAAGCGGCTCTGCGCCTCTGCCCGCTACCCGTGCTTCAACATCCCCGTCGAAGCCTTTACGCCCCCTTATTTAATAATATATCTTGTAAGCCATGCCGAGCACAGCTCAAACCAAGCAGAAACGTGTTCTTTGATTCTGTCAACTTCAGGATTGGAAGAATCTGTCTCGCGAGTTGCGAGAGAAAGGCCGTGCGGACCGTCCGGGAAAATGTGCAGTTCAAACGGAATGTCTGCACGCTTCATTGCACTTGCGAAAAGAAGTGTGTTTTCGCATGGGACAGTTTCATCCGGGAAGGTGTGCCATATAAATGCAGGTGGTGTGTGTTTACCCACTGAGTTTTCTAAAGAGAGTTTAAAAAGGAGCTCTTTGTCAGGATTTTCTCCGAGCAAGTTGTCAAATGAGCCACGATGAGCGAACTCTCCGCCCGAGATTACCGGATAACAGAGAATCATCGCATCGGGACGGTTTTCGCCGTAAGGAATATCAAGAGTATCTGTAACCACACTCTCGTTCCATAGTGTGCCGAGGCTGGCGGCAAGATGACCGCCTGCTGAAAAGCCGCAGACAACAACAGCATCCTTCTTTACATTATATTTTTCGCAGTTTCGTCTGATATATGCAAGAGCCGCACTTGCTTCGAGAAGCTGAGTGGGGTGTTTTTTTGTGCTGTTATCGCTTGTGGAATAGTTGAGGACAAACGCATTAAAGCCTTTGGCTACGAATTTAAGAGCCACAGGCTCTGCTTCTCTGGGGGAGGTAAAATGATATCCGCCACCGGGGCATATGAGGATGCTCGCACGTGGGAAAGATGCAATTTCAGAACTTTGAGAACGGCAATAAACCGTTAAAGTTGCATCCGTGTCGATGCCCTTCATAACAGCTTTAAGATATATTTTTTCAAAAATCATTTTGTCCTCTCCTTATCGCTGCTGTTCTTTTATCGCTCTGTCCATCTCGCGCTTTGCATCACGGGCGGCGGCAGCGTCACGCTTGTCGTGAAGCTTTTTACCTTTGGCAAGCCCTACCTGAACCTTGACCAGTGAGCCTTTCAGATAAACCGAAAGAGGAATGATTGTATATCCGTCCTGCGCCTGTGCGGCGGCAAGCTTGCGTATTTCAGATTTGTGCATTAAAAGCTTTCTGTTGCGAAGCGGTTCTTTATTGAAAATATTGCCCTTTTCATAAGGGCTGATGTGCATACCGTGGACGATGAGTTCACCGTCCTTGACGGAGCAAAACGAATCTTTAAGGTTGCATGCGCCCTGACGCAGGGATTTTACTTCTGTTCCGCAGAGAGCGATACCTGTCTCGAAGGAATCTTCGATGTTGTAATCGTGCCATGCCTTGCGATTTTTGGCAATCTGGCGTATTGCTTTTTCGTCCATGCGAACACCTCTTTTGCTTTTATGCCTTATTATTATGACATATGTTTTTGTCGAAGTCAAGAAAACTAAGGTTTCAAAATAATTACAAAATTATACTTGCCTGAAAGGGATAAATATGCTATAATAACAAAGTTATCAGCCGGCGTGATGGAATGGCAGACGTGACGGACTCAAAATCCGTTGGTGGCAACACCGTGTGGGTTCAAGTCCCACCGCCGGCACCAAAAATCGACTAGGTTCTACAAGAATCTTGTCGATTTTACTTATTACTTATTCGCTCTTCACTATTCCCTAAAAACCCTTGTCGATTTTTGGAAAGTAATAAGTAATAGTGAAGAAGGAAGAAGTAAGGTGCAAACTCGCAAAAGCGAGTTTGATTAAAAAGGAGAAAAATCATGGACAGTCCGTTACTTGTGAAATCTAAACAGTTTGCGTTAGATATAATTAAGGTTTGTAATAAAGTAAAAAACGAAAAAAGAGAAAGTGTACTTACAAATCAACTTATCCGTAGCGGCACAAGCATCGGTGCGAATATAAGAGAAGCATTTTATGGACACGGAAAGAATGATTTTATATCCAAACTGCAAATAGCATTAAAAGAATGTTCCGAAAGCGAATACTGGATTGAACTTCTTATAGAAAGTGGATATTATGACAATCAAATCATTCTTGAAAATTGCATTGAGTTAAAGAGAATTCTTATTTCATCAATAAATACAGCAAAGAAAAACAATAAATGAATGCATCATTATTGTTCTACCTTGCCAATAAAATAAAAGTTCTACAAAAATATTCATAAACAAAATGTACAGCATTTCGACCCCAATCAAATGCTGTACATTTTTTATATTGCATCAATCATGACTACAGGATAAATCGGTGGTCATGATTATAATGAAAATGAGTCCGGCACAATACCGAACTCATTTTTTATCAACTTAATATATAATCTTGCCAAAACCTTGAGGCACACCAAAAGCCGATGGGAAGATTTTACTTTGAATAGTAATTTATAAGACAGCCCGAAAGGATAATGTCGCGCTCTTCCCGTGTGAGGGCAGGAAGGCGGAGCGAAATTTCACTTTCTTTTCCATTCTTTATAAGGCTTGCCTTTACCTCTTCGGCATCGCCGAGAAGAACATCCCGTATACCCTTGATATAGATGAGGTCTCCGGTTTCAATACCGCAGGTGTCCGCCTCATCAAGAATAAATGGAAGCATACCCCAGTTTACTACATTTGAACGGTAACGCTTTGTTGCATATTCTCTTGCAATGTTGGCAACACCGCCGAGAACTCTCTGGCACGAAGCCGCCTGCTCACGCGCTGAACCGTCACCGGGCTTGAGGGCAAACACAGCCGTACCGACAGAGGTATTTGACAAATCAATATCCTTGATACCAAAAGCCGAAAGTGCGTCTGCCTTACCCTCACGGCGTGCAAGCTCTGCGGCATATACCGCCTTTGCACGTCCGACATATTCGGGGTCTTTTCTTGACAGTGCAAAGCCTGCAAGCTTTATCGGATTTGAGCGGTAGGAAGACGTCTCACCTGACGGAATAAGCTCGTCCGTAGTTGTTACCGGATCATAAATTGCACTTGCAACAGAGATAAGCAGATTATCTGTCATTCCGATCATCTTCGGCCAGTCGGCAATGTTCGGACCAAATTTGAGTTCTTCATCCGGCTTCGGACTTCCTACGCCGTAATAAATGCGGCTCTTATACGGAGTAGCATCGTATGTATACTTCTCGTCCTTCGGGTCTTCAGGAATGTTTTCAAGCTCAAACGCACTTGTGAGCTTGCCGCCGTTGAGCGCCGTTGCGGCAATGGAGCGTGCATCCATAAGAGCGACATAAGAAATCTGACCGTCGCCCGGCTTTGAGCCTTCACGGTTCGGGAAGTTACGTGTGGCGTGGCGTATAGACAGCGCACCGTTTGCCGGAACATCGCCTGCACCGAAGCACGGACCGCAGAAGCATGAACGAATGCTTACACCCGAAGCTGTAAGGTCAGCTAAGGTACCGTCACGCATAAGCTCCATTGACATCGGAGAGCTTGCCGGATATACCGACAGCCAGAATGCACCGTCGCCGGTAGTACTTCCCTTGAGTATATCCCGAACTCTGTGGATGTTCTGGAAAAGACCGCCCGAGCATCCTCCCACAAAGCCCTGATCGACAAAGAGCTTGCCGTCACGGATTTTATTGAGCAGTGAAACCTTCTTGTCATCAATGCCGAGCATCTCTTTTGCATCACGGTCAACATCTGCAAGAATGTCGGGAAGATTTTTCTTAAGCTCGGAAATCTTAAATGCGTTTGACGGATGGAACGGAAGCGCAATCATCGGCTCTACCTTTGAAAGGTCAACACGGACAGCGCAGTCGTAATATGCACCCGTTTCGGGATGCAACGGCTTATAATCTTCAGATCTTCCGTGAGCCGTAAGGAAATCGCATACGGTTTTGTCGGTTTCCCAGATTGAGGACAGGCATGAGGTCTCGGTCGTCATAACGTCTATGCCGTTTCTGAAATCCATGCTGAGATTTGAGATGCCGGGGCCGACAAACTCCATAATCTTGTTCTTTACTGCACCGTCACGGAAAACTGCACCTATTATTGCGATGGCAATATCCTGCGGACCTACACCCGGACGGGGCGCACCCTCAAGATATACGCATACAACCTCGGGGTATGCTATGTTGTATGTTTTTGAGAGAAGCTGACGGGCAAGCTCGGGGCCGCCCTCACCGATGGAGATTGAGCCAAGTGCACCGTAACGGGTATGTGAGTCAGATGCGAGAATCATCTTTCCGCAACCGGCATATCTTTCACGCATATACTGATGGATAACTGCCTGATGTGCCGGAACAAACTCACCGCCGTATTTTTTTGCGGCAGACAGACCAAACAAATGGTCGTCTTCGTTTATTGTGCCGCCGACAGCACAGAGACTGTTGTGGCAGTTTGTGAGGACATACGGCAACGGGAACTTTTCAAGACCCGATGCACGTGCCGTCTGGATAATGCCGACATATGTAATGTCGTGCGATGCCATAGCATCGAATTTAATTTTGAGAGTGTCCATGCTGTCGGACGTATTGTGTGCTTCAAGGATGGAATATGCCATCGTCTTCTTTTTTGCTTCACTCGGAGCAGAAAGCCCGAGAACGCTGGCATCCTTCATTGAGAGCAAACTTCCGTCTTTATAATAGACACCGTTCTTAATTACTGAAACCATTTTAAACACCCTTTCTTTGTCTAATTATAGACTAAAGAGCATTTAAAATCAAGGTAATTTTCACTTATGGACTCAGGTATTTTTTTACCGTTCACAGAAAGCTCGGACAAATTCAGTTGCATTCCGTTTTCACCTTCAAAATCCATTATGCACGTAAGGCTTATCTCCTCCGGAAGAAGCTTTGATGCAAGGGCTGCATAGACCTCTTCTTTCAGCCCGTTTTCTTTTAAAATCCCGACAAGCTTATCTCTTTTGAGAGTTACCGTAAGCTTTGCAGTGGGTGTAAGGGGCACTTTTTCGTAATATCTGTTTGCGAAAAACAAAAATATCCCTACTACTATCGCTATAAAAAAAACACAAGCTGCTGTCTTTTTCATTTTGTCCTCCTTAAAAAATTTTGCGAGCATCATCTTTAGACATTTTTTACACTGCCTGTCAGATAAAATATGAGTAAGGCGGTGAGGCACGTGTGACGAAAACAATTTACGCAGATATACTCTTTCTTATCAATTTTATTGTGAATTACCTTATATTATTCACTACAGCGCGAATAAGCTCTGCCCCAATCCGTCGTCTGAGACTGTTTTTCGGAGCATCCGTCGGTGCAATCTACGGTGTTGCGGTTTTCTTTCCCGGTCTTTCATTTCTCTCTGCCACAGCTTCAAAAATCGCCGTATCCGTGCTGATTGTTTTTATCGCCTTCGGAAAAAGAGAGCTTTCTAAAAATACATTGCTTTTCCTTGCCGCATCCCTCGGCTTTGCCGGGACTGTTTTTGCGGCAACACTGCTCGGTCTCGGCGATTTCTGTGAGATAAACAACGGGATATGCTATCTCCATGTTTCTGCTCCTGTGCTTATCATCTCGTCCTTTATCGCATACATTCTCCTTTCCGCTGTTTTTAACCGCCATGCTTCACACTCGCGGCATAAAATAAGCCGTGTCTGCGTTAAAAACAACGTATCGGAAATAGTTCTTTCGGCACTCCACGATACGGGAAATTCTCTCCGTGACCCTGCAACAAACGCTCCTGTAGTAATTTCCGATTACGAAAACATATGCGCTATATTTCCGCAAGATGTTCGCAAAATACTTGATGAGGTGTCCCCATCAGCTTATCCCCTTTCCCTTGATAAGCTTGCATCCCACGGCACCTTCAAGCTCATACCGTATAAGACCGTCAACACACCGTTTGCGCTGATGCTCGCATATCTCCCCGATGAAATTTCAGTTGACGGACACATTATAGAAAACGCACTGATTGCCATAAGCTCGAGCCCCGTTTCGGACGGCGGTGCGTATACAGCAATAATATAGGAGGCTTTTAATATCAATGAAAATCAAACTTACACTGTATAAGCTGCTTTCACGCCTTGGTTTTATATCCCCGTCTGCAATCATGTACATATGCGGCAGTGACACGTTGCCGGCACCACTGAGTCCCGAGGAAGAGGAATACCTCATGTCCCGGCTCGAAACGGACTCGGAAAACGTGCGCCGCACACTCACAGAGCATAACCTTCGACTTGTTGTATATATAGCACGCAGGTTTGAAAATACGGGAATAGGCATCGAAGACCTCGTATCTATCGGTACAATCGGACTGATAAAGGCTATAAACACATACAAGCCCGAAAAGAAAATCAAGCTCGCTACATACGCTTCACGCTGTATAGAAAACGAAATACTCATGTATCTGAGAAAGAACGCTTCACAAAAATCGGAAATTTCCTTTGACGAGCCTTTAAACACCGACTGGGACGGCAATGAACTTTTGCTCTCAGACATCCTCGGGACAGAACCCGACAGTGTAATCCGACCGATTGAGGATGAGACAGACCGCGAGCTTCTTCTCAATGCACTTGACACCCTTTCCGAAAAGGAACGTCTTATAATCAAAATGCGTTTCGGGCTTCTTGGCGAAACGGAAAAAACACAAAAAGAGGTCGCCGACATCCTGGGGATTTCTCAGTCATACATCTCAAGACTTGAAAAGCGGATTATAGTACACCTGAAGAATGAGATTTTAAGGCTTCTGTGACATCTGCTTTTCTATTGACAAACCGTGAAATTTATGATATTTTAAATGGTAGGAGAAACGTTTCTCCTACCATTTGTTTTTTGAGGTGAGAAGTATGCAACAAAAACGCGCATCGGTAAAAGATATTGCAAGCAAGCTGCACATTTCCCTCTCTACCGTTCACAAAGCTCTCACAGGAAAGTCCGGGGTAAGCGAAGCGAGACGTGCCGAGGTGCTTGCTCTTGCAAAAGAGCTCGGCTATGTTGTAAACTCCGCGGCACAATCTCTTGCAAGAAAAAACATCACTCTTGCAATAATCCTTCCTCGCAGTTGGCAGGAATATTTTTCTGAGCTTAAATGCGGTATGGAAAACGAAATCACTTCTCTTTCCGAATGCAAGGTTAACGGTTCTTTTCTTTATATAACAAAAGAAACTACTACCGATGAAATATGCTCATGGGTCAGGGATATTTCTGCAGACCTTATCATCGTCTGCTCCTCCATTGCCGCCATCAGCAAAACAATTCTCCTCGCAACGGAAAAGTTAAAGCTTCCTGTTTTCCGTGTCGGAGGTGGAGCGAATAATCCTAACAGCATATGTGACATAACCATTGACGCCCCGCTTTCGGGAAAGCTTGCGGCAGACTTCTTTCACTGTACCGTAAAAGATAAAATCCGTGCCGCTGTGTTTACAGGTTCACTTGAAATCGCAATTCACAAATCCAAGGTTGAAAGCTTTTCTGAGCGCATATCCGCTTATGGTGGTACGGTTTCCGTCTGTGAGACAGATGACAGTGAAGAAAAGGCATATACCTCAATCCGTAACCTTTTTAAAGAATCTCCCGATATAAACTGCATATACATAAGCACGTCCACATCAAAATCTGTCTGCCGTTATATCGAAGAAAACGGATTTTCCGGAAAAATTTCTGTTATCGGAACAGACGTATTCCCCGAACTCCGTGATTATATGAAGCAGGGCGTTATGCAGGCAACCATATATCAGAATCAGGAAAAGGTCGGAAGATATGCCGTACGCTCGGCATACGAATATTTAAACACAAAAAACAGCTACGGAAGCTCTCGGCAGGATTTTGAAAAAAATATTCTTATCTCCCCGAAGCTTTTACTCCGCGCAAATATAGAATAGGGTATTTTAATATCCTTTCTATATTTTTTAAGCTATTTGGAGAAACGTTTCTCCTACAAAAAAAGAAAGGCAGGACTTATTATGAAACTCAAAGACAAGGTTTCGGTTATTACCGGAGGTGCGGCAGGTATTGGAGAAGCCGGCAGCCGACGTTTTGCCGATGAGGGTGCAAAAGTCATCATCCTTGACGTAAACGAAGCTGCAGGAAAAGCCCTTGAAGCACAGTATGAAAACGTGTGGTTTATAAAAACCGATATATCAAATGAAAACTCTGTAAAATGCGCCTTTGACAAGGTGGCTGAAAAATACGGCCGTGTGGACGTTCTCTATAACAATGCATCCGTTTTCCTTGGCGGTCGTGACGGAATCCTCGGCGATGTTGAAGAAAGCATCTGGAAGAAGGTTCTTTCAATAAACCTCGACGGAATATATCACTGCACAAAATTCGCCCTTCCCCTCATGAAGGAAAATGGCGGCTCAATAATCAACACTGCATCAAGTGCAGGTGTCGTGGGAGTTCCGGGCTGTGCGGCATACACGGCAACCAAGGGCGCAACGGTCACCCTTACCCGCTCGCTGGCTGTTGATTACGGCAAATACAACATCCGCACCAATTGCATCGCTCCTGCAGCGATTGAGACGGAAATGGTCAAAGAGAGCAACCTCAACGACCCGAGCTTCGACAATGACTTCTTCCTCCGTCAGATAACTCCACTCAAGCGTTGGGGCAAACCTGAAGATGTTGCGGCTCTTGCAGCTTTCCTTGCATCCGACGATGCAAGCTACTTAAACGGCGTTATAATCCCATGCGACGGCGGAATCACTATAAACGGAACAGTAAATAAAATGTAAAAGGAGGTATCTTGTATGAGCAAGAAAAACGAACAATGCAGACAGAATTTAAAAACAATGATGATAATGCGTGAATTTGAACGTGTTATCAAAGACCTTGCCAATGAAGGCTTTGTCGACGGTGCAGTACACTGCTACACAGGTGAGGAGGCATGCGCCCTTGGTGTATGTTTAAACCTCAATGACGACGACTATGTATTCTCCACTCACAGAGGACACGGTCATGCCATAGCCAAGGGTCTTGATTTAAAGAAAATCTTCGCAGAGCTTATGGGAAAGGCAAGCGGTGTCTCCGGCGGCTACGGCGGCTCAATGCACCTTTTTGATACAAAGCTCGGTTTTATGGGCGGTAACGGGATCGTCGGCGGCGGTGTTACTGTCGCTACCGGTACAGCATATGCCTCTAAATACTTAAACGACGGAAAGGTTACGGTTTGCTTCTTCTCCGAGGGCGCATCAAACGAAGGCTGGTGTCACGAGGCAATGAACATGGCTTCTCTCTGGAAGCTTCCGATAATCTTCGCCTGTGAAAACAACCTTTTTGCCGCAACAACCCCCTCCTACAAAACACTCGCAAATCCCGATATATTCGAGCGTGCAAAGGCGTATGACATGGTCGGCGTAAAGTGCGACGGCAACGACCTTGACGAGTGCATAAAGGTATCCAAAAAGGCAATTGACCGTGCCCGTCGCGGCGAAGGTCCAACCCTTATTGAGTTCAAGACATACCGTGTAGAAGGTCACTGCCGTGTCATCCGCGACCTTGAAATTTTCCGTCCGAAGGATGTTGTTGCATGGTGGGCAGACCACGACCCGATAAAGGTTTACTCCGAAAGGCTTGTTGAAAACGGCGTACTCACAAAAGACGAAATCGCCGTCATCGCAAAAGAGGTTGATGCAGAAATCAAAGAAGCGATACAGTTCGGCAAAGACGCGCCGCGCCCGTCCACAGAAGAATTCCTTAAAAAAATCAGTGAGAGGTATGCGATATGAAGAAATTACATATGCTTGATGCCATCAATGTGGCAATTCACGAGGAAATGGAACGTGACGACAAGGTTTTCGTAATCGCCGAAGACGTCGGTGAATACGGCGGCGTATGGAATGCAACACGCGGCCTTTATGAGAAATACGGCGCACTCCGCTCCATGGATACACCGATATCGGAGGCAGGCTTTACAGGTCTCTGTGTAGGTGCCGCTATGGCAGGACTTCGCCCTGTAACCGAAATAATGTATATGGACTTTATCACAGCATGTATGGATCAGCTTGTAAATCAGGCGGCAAAGGCAGACCTTATGTCAGGCTGGCAGATGGAGCTTCCTATTACTCTCCGCGCACAATACGGCTCAGGCTCAAGAGAGGCGGCACAGCATTCACAAAGCCTTGAGAGCTGGTTCTGCTCCGTACCGGGATTCAAGGTTATCATCCCGTCAAACGCTTATGATGCAAAAGGCCTTCTCAAAAGTGCAATACGTGATAACACCCCGTGTATATTTATGGAAAACCGCAACCTCTACTATGATCCGGTTGAAATCCCGGACGAGGAATATCTCATTCCTCTCGGCAAAGCATCAGTCAAGCAGGAGGGTAATGACCTTACAATTGTGACATACGGAATCGGCGTTCCCGTATGTGAGAAAGCTATCAAAAAAATGCCCGATGCTTCAATCGAGCTTATTGACCTTCGCACAATTGTTCCGCTTGATATGGAAACCGTTTTAAATTCAGTCAAAAAGACCGGACGTCTTCTCATCGTCCACGAAGCAAGTGCAGGATTCTCCGTCGGCTCGGAGATAATCCGCAGAGTTGTTGAGCAGGGCTTTGACTACCTCGATGCAGAACCGCTTGTTTACGGAAACCTCCGCACGGCAATGCCGTTCTCTGCAAATCTTGAAGATTCCGTTCTTATCACCCCCGAGGGCGTAGAAGAAAAAGCACGTTATCTCCTGACCGGAGTTTGCTGAAAATATTCATACTTTTAAAATTTCTTTCCGGTATTAAAAAAATCTCCCAAGGCAATAATGATAATGAGTCATTTGCTTTGGGAGGTTTAATTATTTTGATGCACGGTAAGGTTGAAATATGCGGCGTTAATACGTCGAAACTGAAGGTTCTTTCAGGCGATGAAACTTATGCTTTACTCAAAAAATACAGAGACGGAGATATGTCTGCAAGGGACGAGCTTATCTCCGGAAACCTAAGACTTGTACTCAGTGTTATCCAGCGCTTTTCAAACCGCGGTGAAATGGTAGATGACCTTTTTCAGGTCGGATGCGTAGGGCTTATCAAGGCAATAGATAATTTTGACATCACTCTCGGGCTTCGACTCTCAACATATGCAGTCCCTATGGTAATCGGCGAGATACGCAGATATCTGCGCGACAACAGTGCGATTCGCGTGTCGCGCTCAATGCGTGATACGGCATATCGGGCATTGCAGACAAAAGAACGGCTTATGAACGAAACACAGCGTGAGCCGAGCATTGATGACATTGCAAAGGCTATGGACATGAAGCGTGAGGATATTGTTTTTGCGCTCGACGGGATAATGGACCCGGTGTCACTTTATGAGCCGGTATACTCAGATTCCGGCGGAGATACAATCTGCGTGATGGATCAGGTCGGAGATACGAAAAACACTGACGAAAACTGGCTTGAGCACATTGCGCTTAAAGAGGCCATTGAGCGTTTAAACGAGAGAGAAAGGCATATTCTTTCGCTCCGTTTCTTTGACGGCAAGACCCAAACCGAGGTTGCAAACGAAATCGGCATAAGCCAGGCGCAGGTCTCACGCCTTGAAAAAAGCGCAATTGACAGAATAAAAAAGCAGTTGTAAATGATGTAATAAAACAACGTGTGGCACGTTTATTTATCCCATGACTCGATTTTCTGTGAAGCGGACATGTCGCCCTAATTTTAAAAAAGAATTTAAGATTAATATTTGGCTATTTGCAAAAAGTTGATTGTGTTGACTAAAAACATTAAAAATGATAATATAATCTACAATAAAGCACTATCAAAACGCCTCCCTTGAAGGCTCCCTTGTGCAAAGGGAGCTGTCAAACCGAAGGTTTGACTGAGGGATTGGTTCTTGTCGTAATGGGAGGGAGCCTTTTATCCCTCCACCACACTTTATGTGGTCCCCCCTTAATGCCACGCATCAAAGGTGGCATTAAGGGAGGGGGTTGCGAAGCAACTCGGAGGGATTGTATGAACTATAAACATAACAAAGAAATTGTACCACTTGCGAAAGCACTCCGAAAGAATATGACAAAAGAAGAAAAGCACCTTTGGTATGATTATTTAAGGGAATATCCTATTAGGTTTATACGACAGAAAGTTATAGGAAAATATATTGTTGATTTTTACTGTGCCAAAGCAAAGCTTGTTATTGAATTAGATGGCTCACAGCATTATGATGACGAGGGAATAGAAAAAGATGCTTTGCGAACAGAGTTTTTAGAAAAATACGGATTAAGAGTTATAAGAATATTAAATCTTGATATAAACAAAAACTTTGAGGGAGTATGTATATTTATTGATAATGAAGTCAAACAATCCCTCAGTCAACTCCGTTGACAGCTCCCTTTACACAAGGGAGCCTTTTTATTAGTGTCATTTATGAGTATCGAAAAAATGCCGGAGATTTTTCACCCTCCAATTTTTTATTGATTTTATCAACTAAAAAGCAAAGTTTTTCACAAAAACTAACAGGTAAACATATAAAAGTGTTGTTTTTTCCTTCTTCGAGGATATCCACCAGAAGGAGCTTACTGAAACAGGGCAAATTGCTGAATTGTGCAGAAAAGCTTGACTTTTTGCATATAAGCGGTATAATTACAAATAAAAGGAGATGAATTACTTTGAAAAAACAAAAAGTTAAGTTTATGGATGAAATAGAGTTCAGCAGTTCAGAATACGCTAAACAGTTATACATAAAGGAAAATAAAAAATTAAAATTCAAGATAATATGTGCTGCGATTTCTTTGTTCACTCCTTTGGTTTGGGTGTTCTTCTTTAGTTTTAAAGATGTACCTTTTACAACAAATTCTCAATTAATGGATAATGTTTTGGGATTTTTCATTGTGGGATTATTTATTGCAGGAATTGTTGCAACTATAATTTCAAATCCTGTCCAAATAATAAAAACAACATTTAAATTAGCGGCCTTTGGTTGGTTTTTAGTTCCTTTTATTATTGCGGATATAATGGCCGCTATACTTGGGGTTTGTGTTAGTATTATTGTTCTTATGTTTGTACCTACATTACACTGTGTAGTTGGTATTTATCAATCATACAGAAACAAAAAAGATGCAGAAGTTTATTGTATGCTAAACAATGTAGAAGTCTAATAGGTGAATTATAAAAAATTGACAAAGTCGCAAACTTTGTCAATTTTTTATGCAAACATTAATTTTTCTGCGAAATCTCAACAAAAAATCCATTTTGCAGAAAATCGAGTTATAAATATTTATATCAACCGTTTACAAAAAAGTGCATTTATGATAGAATAACGTTGTCACATGATTTAATTTTATACTCTTTTAAGGGAAAACTACGCATGTATTTGCTTTGGTAAAAATACATGCTCAATTTACGTGTGTAGTTTCCCGTAAATTTAAATCGTGTGACAACGTTTAAGGAGTCATGTATTTTTCGTGCGTGGCTTCGGTCACGCACTTTTTTATTTTACGGAGGAATACACCATGGTATGTTCACTTTTCGGCAGATATGATGCCACCAGAATTGTTTTACCGAATCTTGTAACGTTTATTACCGACATGATAAACCTTTACGGTGTTGAAACTTTTGCCATTACCAACTACGGGCGTTTCTCTGTTCTTGCAACGGAAGCATTTTTGAAAGTGAAGAAAGAGTATCCGAACATCAGATGCAAGGTTATAACAACAATTCATAACAAATTCCCGTCGACTCCGGAAACAGAAGATTGTTTTGAAGTAATATCATTTAACCTGTTGAATCTTCTTGATATATCTTTCGCGGCATCTACGTGCGCCAGTATTGCACTCTCTTTCTCTGATATTGTCGGAGTTTATAATTCAACGGATTTTCTTAATTCTGCAAAAAAGACGCGAGCAGACATATATGTGATAAATCACAGAAAAACAGCATATCAAAAGTATTTCGAATAGCTTTAAGCATGTCAATAAAGTAAAAGATGTCAACCTGAGTGAAGCAGATACGAAGTGTTAGCGAAATCGAATCCCCCTACGGGCTCTGCTATCACCCTGAGCCTGTCGAAGGGTCTCCTGTGGGCATGGTTAACAATCCCTCAGTCACTTTACGAAAGCTCCCCCATTACTACGTAACGGGGGAGCTTTGAGATTCTTCGACTGCGTGCTTCGCACTCCGCGAAGTCATGACATGCGTCAGAGAGGACTCCGTAAAGTCCTGACAAATTTAATTCTTGGTGCATTCTAACGTTTTTTCTTACCTTTTTCTTTTTGACATAACAGCATAAATGGCAGCAGCAAGGACTACCGTTATCACAAGCTCGGGCAGCATATATCCGCCGTTATACAAAAGTGAATACAGCCACACGGGCTGGCCCTCCGGCGCATATACACCCCATATGAGAATACCGGTAGTAAAATGGCACATAAATCTTATAAGAACTACAAACGCAGTCGCCACACTCACACCGAAAACACTGTTTCCCAAGAGCTTTGAAAGTGGGTTTACAAGGCAAATAACGGTAAACGCAACAATATAGTCAAGCATGACAACTGCGATAAAATATCCAAGCGTTGCGGTAGGTGGTGCGGTAAAGCCGAACATCATCTGAATAAGCGAATACGCAAAGCAGGCTAAAAGACCCCAACGAAAGTCCTTTATATGTATGCAAAGAACCACCATCGGTACCATACTTCCGAGAGTTACAGTGCCGCCGTACGGCGCCTGATATATCGGTATAAGTGAAAGCACTGTCGCAAGCGCAACCATAACTGCGCACTCTGTCAGTGTTTTTGTTTTATTATTTATATGCATAATACAAATCTCCTTTAAATCAAAAAAATCACGCCTTGCGGATTTTGCAAAACGTGATTAACATACATCAAAAAGAAGCTTCCTACGTCGGCATTATCCGCATCAGGTTCACGGGTTTCGGACATACGCTGTCCTCTCTCAGCCGAGCCACACTCAGCTCCCCTTTTAAATTGTACGAGTGCATTATACACCTAAAAGCTTACTGTGTCAAGCTTTTTCAGCAGTTCAAGTGTCTTTTCCGGAGCTATGCCGAAAGCGGCAATTATGACGAGATTTAAAACCATAAGCATGGGGATTAACACGCGAAACTTTGTATGCTTTGTCTTGTGACGAAACTTTTTCATCCCAAAATATGCACCTACGGCACCAAAAAACACAGCACAGAGAATGAGCGTTTTTTCAGGTATTCGCCATGCACCTGCCTTTGCCTTCCACTTATCTATTCCGTAGAGCAGAAACACGCCAAAATTCCAAACAACATATGCAATGATAACATACTGATTCATAATCAAAACCCCTGCCTTGCGCGAAGCTTGCGCAGAATTTCTTCAAAATACCCGGGTAAATCGGACTCGAAATACATTTCTTCATTCGTCCTCGGGTGTATAAATGTGACGTTTTTTGAGTGGAGACACTGTCCCTCAAGACCGAGCTTGTCACGTGCTCCGTACACAGCATCGCCGACAACGGGATGCCCCGTGTGCGACATATGAACACGGATCTGATGTGTTCTGCCGGTTTCAAGGACGCACGAAGCATATGTAAATCCCGGATATCGTTCAAGCACCGTATAATGAGTTACGGCTTCCTTTGAATTCATTTCCGTTACCGTCATTTTCTTGCGATCGGTTCTGTGCCGTCCGATTGGTGCGGATATCGTTCCCGTATCGTCACGAAGATTTCCTATAACCACTGTGTGATACTCACGGCGCACAGTGTGTTCTTTTATCTGCTCTGCGAGGCTGTTGTGAGCAAGGTCGTTTTTCGCAACAAGCATAAGTCCGCTTGTGTCCTTGTCAAGTCTGTGGACTATTCCCGGACGGAGAACTCCGTTTATGCCCGAAAGCTCTGCACCGCAGTGGTACATAAGCGCATTCACAAGCGTACCGTCCCAGTTACCTGCCGCCGGATGAACGACCATGCCGCGTGCCTTGTTGATAACCAAAAGGTCCTCATCTTCATACACGATATCAAGCGGAATATTCTGCGGCACTACATCTATCGCTTTCGGTTCGGGGATTTCCACCTCTACAACATCGCCGTTTCGCAGCTTGTAGTTCTTTTTAAGCGCAGAAACGCCGCCGCCCTCAATGAGGGCCGCTGCGGCGTTTCTTGTTATCTCGAGTTTTTCTGCAACGAAGACATCAAGTCGTTTCCCTTCGTCGCATATATCTGCCGTAAGGCGAGTTTTATTCATCTTTCTTTTCCGCCTTGCTGTCATAGAAAAATAGTGCATATACGAAGAACAGTACAGCTCCGACAGTGACACAGATATCAGCTACGTTGAACACGGGAAAGTTAATAAGCTCAAAATCGAACATATCAACAACCGCTCCGTGCCAAATGCGGTCAATCAGATTTCCTATCGCACCTGAAAGGATGAGGGATATGCCCCATGTTCCTATGCGCGACTTTATCCGCTTTGTCAGAAGCAGACCAACCATAATGATGCATGCTGCTATCGGAACCACTGTCAGAAGCAGTGTTTTTCCTTGAAGCATGGAAAAAGCCGCGCCCGTGTTTTCCACATATCGCAGATTGAACACCCCGTCAATTACGGGAATCATCTTTATCGGTTGAAGGCTCTGTACCGCCCAGAATTTTGTCACCTGATCAAGCGCAACGAGCAAGCAAACCGTTAAAAACTGAAGTATCAACAACGCTTTCTTACCCCTTGACAACTGCCGTACATCTCGGACAAAGCTCAGGATGCTCTGCATCGGTGCCGGCTTCTTCCGAGAAGGTCCAGCAACGCGGACACTTAGTGCCGAAAGCCTTGGAAATCTTGACTGAGATATCCTCAAGTGCCGTGCCTATTGATGCATCTGCCAAAACCTCAACAGCAGATACGATAAAGAGCTTTGCAAGCTCGTCCTGAGCTGTTATAAAGTCATAGCCTTCGCCGTTTGCGGAAATCGTAACCTTTGCCTCTAAAGACTTTCCGATTTCTTTTGCGGCACGCGCCTCTTCAAGTGAGCGGTTAACGGTATCACGAAGAGCCTGAACACGCTCCCACTTCTGCTCAAGAGCAGAATCAAGGGCAGTTTCATCTACCTCAGGAATGTCGTTGAGCATTGCGTTTTCAAGGCGGACGCCGTCATGGTGCGGCATTGCCTTCCAGATTTCATCACTTGTGAAAGCGAGAATCGGGCAGAGAATACGTACAAGTGAATCGAGAATGCGGTAAATGACAGTCTGTGCACCGCGACGGGAAGCGCTGTCAACACCGTCACAGTAAAGTCTGTCCTTGATAACATCAAGATAGAAGTTTGACATATCGACAACACAGAAGTTGTGAACAGCATGAACAACAGTGTAGAACTCATACTTGTCGTATGCTTCACGGCAACGCTTGATAAGTGTGTTGAGACGAGAAAGTGCCCATCTGTCCATCTCACAAAGCTCATTTGACGGAACACAATTATTCGGGTCAAAGCCTGCGAGATTGCCGAGAATGTATCGTGATGTGTTTCTTATCTTGAGATATGTGTCGGAAAGCTGTTTGAAAATAGCATCAGAGCAGCGCATATCCTGACGGTAATCAGCAGATGCAGCCCAAAGACGGAGAACATCTGCGCCGTATTTTTCGATAATTTCTTCCGGAGCAACACCGTTGCCGAGGGACTTATGCATTGCCTTTCCCTCTCCGTCAACAGTCCAGCCGTGTGTGAGAACCTGGCGGTAAGGTGCCTCGCCGCGAAGCGCAACAGCCGTGAGAAGTGAGGACTGGAACCAACCGCGGTACTGGTCTGCGCCCTCAAGATAGAGGTCTGCCGGCCAGCACTTCGGAGAATCAAGCTCCATAGATGCGATATGGGTTGAGCCGGAGTCGAACCAACCGTCAAGCGTGTCTGTCTCTTTTGTGAAATGGGTGTCTCCGCAATGAGGACATACATATCCCTCAGGCATAAGCTCGGCTACATCCATTTCAAACCATGCGTTTGAGCCCTTTTCACCGAATATCTTTGAAATCTTTTCTATTGTTGCATCGTCGCATATGGGCTTTCCGCACTTTTCACAGTAGAATACCGGAATCGGAAGTCCCCAATGACGCTGACGGGAAATACACCAGTCAGCACGCTCACGAACCATTGATACGATGCGGTCATAGCCCCACTCGGGGAACCACTGCACCTTGCCGCAAGCCTTGACTGCATCGTCCTTAAATGCATCTACCGAGCAGAACCACTGGTCGGTTGCACGGAAGATAATCGGGCCTTTACATCTCCAGCAGTGCGGATAGCTGTGGACAATATCCTCAGATGCAAAGAGTGCGCCGGATTCCTTCATATCTGCAAGGATTGCAGGGTTTGACTCGTCGGTTGTCATGCCTGCATACTTACCTGCATAGTCGGTATGACGACCGCTGTCATCAACCGGAACGACCATTTCCATACCATATCTGCGGCAGATCTGGTAGTCGTCTGCACCAAAGCCCGGAGCGGTGTGAACACAGCCTGTACCGGATTCCATGGTGACATAGTCCGCAAGAAGAAGTCTTGATGTTTTGGGAAGGAACGGGTGGTTTGCAAGCATGTTTTCAAAAAATGCACCCGGATGGTGGTCAATGACCTCAAAGCTGTCAAAGCCACCTATCTTCATAACCTTACCGGCAAGAGCCTCTGCCATGATGTAGTTTTCACCGTTGGGAGCCTTTACGATTACATACTCCTCTGACGGGTTCATTGCAATGGCGAGGTTTCCGGGCAAGGTCCAGATGGTAGTTGTCCATATAACGAAATATGTGTTTTTAAGGTCGATGCCGGAAAGCTTACCGAGGTCGTCGTTTACACTAAACTTTACATATACGGTAGTACACGGGTCGTCCTTGTACTCAATTTCAGCTTCAGCGAGAGCTGTTTCATCCTTCGGGCACCAGTAAACAGGCTTAAGCCCTTTATAGATGTAACCTTTTTTGTACATCTCACCGAAGATTTTTACTTCTTCTGCCTCGAACTTCGGGTCCATAGTGAGGTAGGGATTATCCCAGTCACCAAGAGCACCGAGACGCTTGAACTGTTCACGCTGAACATCTACAAACTTTTCTGCAAATTTTGTACATGCCGTGCGGAACTCAGGAATCGACATGTGCTTGCGGTCAAGCTTGTTCTGCTTGATAATCGCCGATTCGATGGGCATGCCGTGGTTATCCCAGCCCGGAGTAAACGGAGCTGAGAAGCCTGCCATATTTTTATAGCGGATAATAAAATCCTTAAGGCACTTGTTCATAGCCGTGCCCATGTGTATACTTCCGTTTGAGAACGGAGGTCCGTCATGAAGGATAAACGGAGGTCTTCCTTCGTTTTTCTCCATAAGAAGCTTGTAAAGATTATCCTTTTCCCATGCCGCAAGCATGTCCGGCTCGCGCTTGGGAAGTCCTGCACGCATCGGGAACTCCGTTTTCGGCAGGTTTATCGTGCTGTTGTAATCCTGAGACATTATCAATAACTCCCTTTTAATGATTCTTTTATTCTGTCTTTAGTCTTCGCTTTTTATGTCGTAGTCCGTACCGAATTTGAGATTTTCAAACTCTACCCTGTGACGCTTTTTCGGCTTTTCTGCCTCAAGCTCGAGCTGATTCATTTCTTCCTCGGTAGGAACAATACTTTCAAACGGAATTGTATCGGTTACCTGCTTCATGTCGGCATCCTCGTCGGGAACAGGGGCATTTGCTGCCTCCTCTGCCGCCTTGCGTGCAAGCTCTTCCTCTTCAAGCTTGACCTTTTCATCAAGTGATTTGGAAATCTGGTCGAGCGTATCGCTCATTCCCGTCGCCGGGATATCTTCCACGGGAACAGCCGGTGCAACCGCCTGCTTTACTGCAAGGAACTTTTCACTTTCAGCAGAGAACATAGCCGTGATGTTGTCTATAAACTCTGCTGTCATTTTTTTTGCGTCCTCAAGCTTTTTCTCCTCTGCCGCAACCGCTGCGGTAAGCTCTTTTATCTTACCCTTTGCATCTTCGCTTGCGGTAGCGAGCATCTCACGGCTCTTCTTTTCTGCATCTGCAACCATTTCATTTGCCATATTCTGCGCCGTGATAAGCGCCTTACGCATCGCCTCATCAACGCTTCTGTAATCCTCTACGGTATCGGCAAGAAGCTTGAGCTTTTTCTTCAGCATCGTGTTCTCTTTAAAAAGAGTTGCATAGTCATCGCTGAGCGCGGCAAACGCCTTATCGACGTCGCCCATGTCATATCCGCCGAAAACGGCTTTGTCAAATTTGATTTCACGAAGTTCATTCGGAGTGAACATTTCCCCATCACCTCAAAATTTATATATAGAAAATAATTGTACGCAGTATATCAATCAGAAGGAATGCAACAAGTACCGAAAAATCCAGAGGTATACCCTGCAGAAACGGGATTTTCTGAAGTACGTTGCGAATCGGAGCAAGTATAGGCTCTGTTACGGAATATAAAAAGTTTATCAGTGCGCCCGATTGCAGCATCGGAAACCACGAAAGAATTGCACGCACTATAAACAGAAGCTCATATGCACGCAAAAGTGTGACCATGAACGTCCGTAATAAGTTAATTATCATATTAAATTCCTTTCAAAACCGCTTGCGGCTCAGAAGTACAGACCGTTGTTTTCAAGCTCGTCGATAAGGTCGCCCTTCAGGTCAACATTGTACGGTGTGATTATGTATGTGTTGTTTGCTACACGCTTTATCTGACCGTCGTTAGTGTATGCAACGCCGCTTAAGAAGTCGAGTATTCTGCGTGCTGCATCCTTGTTGGTGGATTCGAGGTTGAGCACAACGGTGCGCTTTTCCTTGAGATGGTCTGCAATCTCCGTTGCGTTCTCATATCTTTCAGGCTTTACAAGTACAACCTGAAGCTGAGTTGTTGTGTGAATGTTTACAACTCTGTCATCACGACGCGGTGCCGTAAAAGACTCGCGGCTTTTAGCACGCTCTTCACTCGGCATGAACTCTTCGAATTCTTCGTCGTCTTCTTCAACCTTTGCCCATTCCTTAAACTTTTCCATGAATCCCATAGTAACCTATTCCTCCTGATAATAAATTTATTTATACATAATGCCGTGCCCCGAAAATGCCCGTGCCGACACGAACCATGTTCGCACCGCATTCAATGGCCTTCCGGTAATCACCGCTCATGCCCATAGACAGAAACTCCATACTAATATTATCGTATTTTTTTGCTCCAATGTCAACAAATAATTGCTTCATTTTCAGAAAAAACCTTTTTTGAGTCTCTTCATCGTGTGAAATCGGCGGTATTGTCATAAGTCCGCGCACCCGGACAGAGGGTAATTTTGAAATATTTTCTACCAGTTCAAAAGCATCCTTCTCATCTGCGCCGCTCTTGCTTTCTTCTCCGCCTATATTTATTTCTATAAGAATATCCTGTACAATACCGAGCTTTTCTGCACATTTTGAAATTTCTTTTGCAAGCTTTAGGGAGTTTACGGACTGAATAAGAGAAACCTTGCCGACAATGTACTTTACTTTATTTGTCTGAAGTGTGCCGATGAAATGAAGCGGTGCGCCGTCGTATGCGCCCTGTTCATATTTTTCCAGAAGCTCCTGAACCCGGTTTTCACCACAGGCGTCAACACCTGCCGAGATTGCCTCACGCACTCTTGCGGCATTATTCATCTTTGTTGCCGCAACAAGCACTATCTCCCTGCCGCTTCTTCCGCAGCTTTCTGCCGCCTTTTCTATTTCAAGCTTTACTGCCGCAACGTTTTCAGATATTCCGCTCATTTTTATCCCTCTATTTTACTATTTTTCTGTTTTCGAGATTTTTTGCCGATACAACAACTTCGTCATACAGCAAAAGTGATTTGGTGTCGCTGCTGTCATACGCAGAAACATAATAGCTGTCTTTTTCAAATATTATCTCTATCGGCTTGAATTTGACCTGTGAATCAATAAGGCAATAGACGCCGTTCTGACCGTCATCACTGACACGCAGTGCCTCACGAGGCACCTTCAGTCCGGTATATGTCTTTATTACCGCCTGAACAGTTGCCTTTCTGACCTTCGTGAAGCTGCTTATATGAGTGTTGCATAAAAACACTACTAAGACCTTGCCGTTTTCAGGCTCCGTAATCCTTACAACCTCACCCTGAACCTGAGGTAAGGACTTGTCCTGAAATTTAAGGGTCATATAATCGCCCTCAGACAGACGCTTTGAGGAGCTTTCGTCCGTAACTGCGGCAAAATACCACTTATTCGTAGAAATGAGCTTCCCCATTGCATTGCCGTCCGGAATAGCATATTTATCACATGCAGAGGAAAATTCCGACGGACGTGCATCGAGGACGAGATTCGAATTTAAAACGCCCTCATACCCGTCAACGTACTGCGAAAAATATCCTGCAGACGGTGCATATATCCTCTTTTTTACGGAAGCCGCGGCACCGAGCTTTGACTTTTCCTCACGGAGCTTTTCGATAACCCCTAAAAGCTCTGACTTGTCCCTGTAAATATATTCATGCAACAGTGTGCGGAGCTTAAGCTCTTCCACGGCGGTGTCTGTGGTATCGGAAACGCCCTCCTGATGCATGCGGACAAGAGATACGGCACACTCTGCTATTCTGTCATTTGCGGCATCTATGTCATAGCTTTCACCGCTCTGGGAGTAAAGCGTTGTCATTCTGTCTATCTGCTCTGAGATTTCTGCCGCCTCATGGCTTCTCCTTGCCGATGCCTCGTCGGCATATACAACGGCAACGGCACTGCCGTTTGCGACACGTTCGCCCTCATACATATTCATTTCAAGAACGCCTGAGCCGTAATTGCCGGAAACTATCCGTTCATCACGGATAACATAGCCGTCAAGTGAAACCGAATCGTCAACCTCCGTATACACGGCACTTACTGTTTTGACCGGATTATACAGCGCACGGTACGCCTGATAGCCTATGTATGCCATAAGAAACAAGCCCAGAACAACTGTGATTATTCGTGAAACCGTACCTTCCTGCTTCATTTGTTATGAGGGAAAGCCATGTATCAGCCCGTGACACATTCCTCCCTCTGTCCCTCCTCTTCGGTAGCATCGAAATATCGAAGTGCACGCGACGGAACAACCGTCGATATCGCATGCTTGTATATGAGTTGCTGGCGGCCCTCGCTTACGATAACCACCGTAAAGCAATCAAAGCCCCTGACGTATCCTTTAAGCTGAAAACCGTTTGTAAGAAAAACGGTTACACTTACCCCTTCGCTTCTTGCCTTGTTCAGAAATACATCCTGCAACCCTGCTGTTTTTGTCATAATAAATCCTCTCTCTTTCTGAAAATATTTTTTATATTATATACTTTCAGAAGAGATGAAATTTATCGAAGTCTGTAATAAGTCGGAAATATTTTCCGATTTATCTACTGCAATCCAATTGATATTTTTATTTCTCTTAAACCATGTCATCTGACGCTTTGCATATCTGCGCGATGCCTGCTTGATGCTTTCTGCGGCATCCCCAAGTGTGCTCTCGCCGTTAAAATAAGATATCATTTCTTTATATCCTATCGCCTGCATGGACGTGGATTTCGGATCCGTGCCTGCATCAAGAAGACGTTTTACCTCTTCGCAAAGCCCGTCTTTCAGCATCATGTCTACGCGAAGATTTATTCTTTCATACAGCTTTTCGCGGTCTTCAAACATAAGACCGATATATGTTGCATCAAAGCGTGCTTCCTTCAGTTTTGTGGCGTTATCGTGTTCGGTGATTGTCTTGCCTGTCGCCTTGTATATTTCAAGTGCCCGTATAACGCGCTTTACATTATTTTCGTGTATCTGCTCTGCACGCTCCGGATCAACAGTGCAAAGCAAGCCGTGGATATATGCGGCGCCCTTTTCTTCGTACAGAGCAAACAGCTCTTCGCGGTATTTTGTATCTCCCGAAAATTGTGCAAACTCCGTTCCGTTTACGAGCGAATCCACGTACAGACCCGTGCCGCCCGTGATTATGGGAAGCTTTCCGCGTGAGAGGATGTCCTCAACTATGGCGGTTGCATCGTCCACATACCTTGCCACGGAATAGTTCTCCGACGGGTCAACTATTGAGAGCATGTGATGCGCAATCCCCTGCATTTCGGAGGCAGTAGGCTTTGCGGTACCAATATCCATACCTTTATATATCTGCATGGAATCGCACGAAACAACCTCACCGTCAAGCTTTTTTGCCAGTGCTATCGACAATGCTGTTTTCCCCGATGCCGTAGGTCCTACAATACATACAATTTTCTTCTTCGTCATATCAAATCATACTATGCGCTTGAACTTTCGTTCAAGGTCATTTTTTGTATACTCTATCATAACCGGTCTTCCGTGCGGACAATATCTGATATCGTCCTCGCAAAGTACACGGCGAGCTATCGCAAGAAGCTCTTCATCGCTGTTTTTCTGACCTGCTTTTATCGCAGCCTTGCAGGCAACCGAATACATCGTTTCCGAAATAACCTCGGGCTGAGCGGCACGCGCACCGCTTTTGAGGGTTTCTGCAAGACCGTCAAGCACAGACAGGGCATCGTTTGCATCAATTCCGTCGGGGACGGCTGATACCGCAACCTTACCCCCACCGAAATCGTCTATTTCAAAGCCGAGTCTTGAAAGCTCTACCTTGTTTTCAAGCAAAACCGCACATGCCCTTGAATCAAGTGAGACTATCTCGGGAGTGAGCAGAAGCTGGGTCTGAATTTCTCCCCGTGAGTTCTTCAGTTTTTCAAATATGATGCGCTCGTGAGCCGCATGCTTATCAATAAAGAACACTGAGTTTTCGCATTCTGCGATGATATACGTATTCATCGCCTCGCCTATGAGGCGGATATCGGGAGTGTCAGCTTCTGCCTTCTGAATTTTTCCTTCAGGCTCAATCGCAGCCGCAGTCTCGACTTCTTTTCTGACTGTCGTTTGAGTTTTCTCCTCAAGAGGCTCAGTTTCCGGGGCTTCTACCTTATACGGGGTAAACTCTGATGACTTAAAAAGCATGCGCTGAGACGAAGCAAATATCGAGCCTGTTCTGCCGTTTGCAAACACCGGCGGTTTTCTTTCTTCCGGAGGCTTTTTGACATTCGCTTCAGGCTCATACGCAACCTTTTCTTTTTTCGGTGAAATTATACTCTCTATCACCGTCTGATTTTCCGTGATGTTGTCTACAGGCACGGTTTTCGGTGCCGGCGGCGGAGGTGTCGGGCGTTTTTCGCTTCTTTCAAGTGCCGACTTTACACCGAAGTATACAACGTCAAACACATCCCGTTCAGCGGCAAACTTCACCTCGGTCTTTGCCGGATGAACATTTACATCCACCTGACCGAGCGGAATTTCCATCATAAGAACACAGGTCGGGAATCTCCCCTTCATAATGCGCTCTTTATAGGCATTATCAAGTGCAACAGACAGCATGCGTGATTTAACGGCTCTGCCGTTCACAAAGAAAAACTGTAGAGCACGGTTGCCTCGGCTACCCTGCGGAGTACATGAAAAGCCGCTTACCTTTATGCCCTTTTCCTGTATTGAGACCTCGTTCATATTGTTTACGAAATCACGACCGAAAATAGCGTACATACAGGACTTTAAAACTCCGTCACCCGGGGTATGAAGTACGTCTTTTCCGTCCTTTATAAACTTTACCGACACCTCGGGGTGTGACAGTGCAACCGATTTCACAACCGATTCGACAGATGCCGCCTCGGTAGCATCTTTTTTCAGAAAGCGCATACGTGCCGGTGTGTTGTAAAAAAGCTCTCTTACGATTATTGTCGTACCGTTGGGACATCCCGACTCGCTTTCTCTTATAACGTTTCCTGCCTCTACCCTGAGAGCAGAACCAAGCTCACACTCACGTGTTTTTGTAATAAGGTCAATCTTTGATACGGATGAAATTGCGGCAAGAGCCTCGCCTCGGAACCCGAGAGTTGAAATTCCGCCGAGGTCGTCCGCTTTTGAAATCTTGCTTGTGGCATGGCGTAAAAATGCGGTTTTTGCATCCTCTCTGTCCATACCGCTTCCGTCGTCCGTGACACGGATATACGTAATTCCGCCGTTCTGAATTTCTACGGTGACGGATTCGGCATGAGCATCAATTGCGTTTTCCATAAGCTCTTTTACAACCGATGCAGGGTTCTCTACGACCTCGCCTGCCGCTATCATATTCGCAACATGCGTATCAAGCACATTTATACGTCCCATAAAAATCCTCCTTCCGGAATTATTCTGCCTCTCTTGCACGTTTGGCAATATCAAACAGCACGGATATTGCCTCAAGCGGAGAGAGTGTATTAACATCCATGTGGGAAAGCTCTCTTAAAATTTCGTCGCCTGCATGCGACCTTTTCTTTTCCTCGGGTATTATAAATTCGGGCTTGGATATAACACTTTCGCTTTCAAGTCCTTCAAGAATCTCTCTTGCACGCAATATTACGGAATCGGGAATGCCTGCAAGGCGTGCAACCTCTATGCCGTAGCTGTCATCGGCGCTGCCGCGTACAATTTTCCGAAGAAACGTTATATCAAAGCCGTGTTTTTTAACGGCTATGTTATAGTTCTTTACGCCGTCGAGCTTGCCCTCAAGTGCCGTAAGCTCATGGTAATGCGTTGCAAAAAGAGTTTTTGCGCCGATACACTTTTTGTCTGACACGTATTCAATAACTGCACGGGCAATCGCCATGCCGTCAAAGGTCGATGTTCCTCTTCCTATTTCATCAAGGATAATAAGACTTTTCTTTGTTGCCTTCTTGATGATTTCTGAAACCTCGCTCATTTCGACCATGAACGTTGACTGGCCTGATGCAAGGTCATCGGATGCACCTATACGTGTAAAAATCCTGTCAACCACGCCGATTTCTGCGCTCTTTGCCGGAACGAAGCAGCCCACCTGAGCCATCAGAGTTATAAGTGCAACCTGACGCATGAACGTAGATTTACCTGCCATATTCGGTCCCGTGATAATCGCCATGCGGTCATCTGCACAGTCGAGCACGGCATCATTGGGAACAAACATCGTGTCCTTTATAACACGCTCAACAACCGGATGGCGTCCGTCACGGATGACTATCTTTGTGCCGTTTGTAACCTTCGGCTTATTGTAGCCGTAACGGGCGGCAACAGATGCGAAATTGACGAGAACGTCAACCGTTGCAAGGGATGCGGAGGTTTCCTGTATTTCAACCATCCTGCCTTTAATTTTTTCGCATATATCCTTAAACAGCTCATACTCAATGCGCTGAAGCTTTTCCTGCGCTCCGAGCACCATTGTTTCAAGCTCTTTGAGCTCCTGAGTAATATATCTTTCGCCGTTTGTAAGAGTCTGCTTTCTTATGTAACGGTCAGGGACCTCGGAAAGATTTGACTTTGAAACCTCTATATAGTAGCCGAAAACACGGTTATATCCGATTTTCAGATTCTTGATGCCGGTTGCTTCCTTCTCCTTGGCGGCAAGGTTTGCCATATACCCCGTGCCGTTCTCCATCATATCACGAAGCTCATCAACCTCGGAGCTATAGCCCTCACGTATGATGTTGCCCTCACGGATGGTATTCGGCGCATCTTCGCTTATGGCATCGTCAATGAGCGCACGCATATCCGAAAGCTCGGAAATCTTCAAATTCAATTCCTTCAGCATCGGCACATCAAAGGCACTAAGCTTTTCCTTTATCGAAGGGATTGCGGCAAAGGTGTTTGCCATTGCTATGAGGTCACGGCCGTTTGCAATGCCGTATGCAATACGTCCGAAAAGACGTTCAATATCACGCACAGAACGGAGGCTCTCGGCTATTTCTTCCCTCGTCATGGGCTCTTTTACAAAAGCTTCAACGGAGTCAAGTCTTGCATTAATTTCAGAAACGTCCATAAGCGGCTTTTCAAGCCAGCTTCGGAGCATACGGTTACCCATTGAGGTCTTTGTCTTGTCTATTGCCCAGAGAAGAGAACCACGCTTTTCTTTATTGCGCATCGTTTCACATATTTCAAGATTGCGGCGTGCAGTGTAGTCGAGAAGCATATACTCATCGCGCGAATAAAACCCAACCTTGTTAATATGCGAAAGGCTTGTCTTCTGTGTCTGGTGAAGGTATGCAAGCAGCGCCCCTGCGGCATTTACGGTAATACCGCTCTCCTCAAAACCGAGCGAAGCTATGTCTTCTGTATTAAAGTGTTCCTCTATTGCTCTTTTTGCGTTTTCATGCATGAAAACCTCACGGCTTCCCTGCTCTACATTCATTTTGAGGTTTGCCTTCATAAAATCGCACATAAATCTGTCCTGTGCAAAATCAAAATTGACAAAAGCCTCGGACGGAGAAAACTTCATAATTTCTCCCATTATCTGCTCGGAGACATCCTCACCGTCAAGGGCACAGCAGGTTGCCTCGCCTGTCGATACATCGATAAAGCAAAGAGATGCCTTCTCACCGCTTAAATATATACTGCAGATAAAGTTATTTTTTGTTTCGTCGAGCATCGTGTTCTCAATAACGGTGCCCGGAGTGACGATTCGGACAATATCGCGTTCAACAAGCTTTTTGCCCTTTCCTGCCTCTTCCGTCTGTTCGCATATAGCAACCTTATAGCCCTTTGCGATAAGTCTTGCAATATACGTTTCGGCAGAATGGTACGGCACGCCGCACATGGGCGCACGCTCCGCCATGCCGCATTCCTTGCCGGTGAGCGTAAGCTCAAGCTCACGGGAAGCTATGTGCGCATCCTCAAAGAACATTTCGTAAAAATCGCCGAGCCTGAAAAACAGAATACTGTCTTTATTCTGCTCTTTGATCTGCAGATATTGAGTTATCATCGGAGAATACTTTTCCATCTTTATCCCTCTGTCTTAAATAATTCATCAGACAAGCTCGCCGTACATGCCCCACTTTGAAGAATCTGTTATGCGTGCTTTGGTGAAGGTACCCACAAGCGAAGAATCACCCTTAACGTAAACGGGGCGGTTACTCTCGGTACGTGCAAGGAGATTACAGCCGTTCTGCTCCTCCTGAACAGCTTCGACAAGAACATCAACCTCAGTCCCAAGAAGACCTGCGCTCTTTCTTGCCGTGATTTCGTCCTGCAGGTCAAACAGCTTCTGAAAGCGCTTTACCTTTTCACTTCTCGGAGTGGGGTCTTCCATCTCTGCGGCAGGAGTGCCGCTTCTCTTTGAATAAATAAACACAAACAAGCCGTCAAAGCCGATATCCTCTACAAGCTTCATCGTGCCGTCAAAATCTTCGTCCGTCTCACCGGGAAAACCGACGATAACGTCACTTGTAACGGAGATATCGGGCATTTTGCTCCTTGCGTATCGGACAAGCTCACGGTATTTCGTGCTGTCATAACGTCTGTTCATAAGACCGAGAATTCTGTCACTTCCCGACTGGAACGGCAGGTGAATGTGATTTGCAACCTTTTCACACTTAGCCATAGTATCGAAAAGGCGCGGAGTTGCATCCTTCGGGTGACTTGTCATGAAGCGTATGCGAAAATCGCCGGGGATATCGTTTATAAGTTCAAGAAGCCCCGAAAAGTCTATATCCTCAGAAAGGTCGTTGCCGTAAGAATTTACGTTTTGACCAAGCAGGGTAACGTCACGGCAACCCTCTTCTACAAGGCGTGTAATTTCTTCAACTATCATACCCGGAGCACGTGACCGTTCACGACCTCTGACATACGGGACAATGCAGTACGTGCAGAAGTTGTTACAGCCGTACATAATCGAAACCCATGCCTTTGTCTTGTCCTTGCGGAGTACGGGAAGCCCTTCGGCAATCACGCCGTCCGATGCTTCTATATCAAAAACACGTTTTTGCGTTGTAAGTGCACGGTAAAAAAGCTCAGGAAACCGCGGAAGTGCGTGAACACCGAAAACCATGTCTACATGACGGTAGCTTTTCTTTATCTTCTCCGCCATCTGAGGTTGCTGAACCATGCAGCCGCAAACGGCAATAAAACAATTGCGCTTTCTCTTGACGTGAATAAGCTGACCTACGTTTCCTAAAACTCTCTGCTCGGCATGCTCACGGACAGCACAAGAGTTTATCACGATAACATCCGCATCACTTTCATCGTCAACCTGAATATATCCCATTTCACACAGTATACCGCGTATTATTTCGCTGTCTGCCTCGTTCTGCTGACAGCCGTATGTATCGACAAAAGCGGTAAGGGTTTTTCCCATATTCATTTCCGCAACAGCGGAAATGAATTCCTGCTGACGGTGTATCATTTCATCAGGTAATTGTTTTATATTCATCGCAGGCTCTCCTCCGACATGTCGTTATAAATAATCACAGTATATTATACCACATCTTGTAGGTAATTGAAATACTTTTCTACAATTTTTTTATCTTTAAACGGTACTGCTCCGGGCTCATGCCCATGCATGAAACAAACATCCTGTAAAACCCGTTATATGTGCTGTAGCCTACCTTTTCCGCTATCTCTGTTATGGCAGTATCGGTGTTTGTAAGCAAAAACACCGCCGCTCTGCACCGTATTTTTGAGACGAACTCACGAAAGTTCATTCCGAATTCCTTCTGTATTATTCTTGAAGTCTGCTTTTCACACAGATGAAGCGCCTTTGCGAGATGGCCGAGGGATATTTCCTTGTTGTAGTTATAATTTATATATTCCTCAATCATGATGCGGTAAAGCCCTTGCTCCTTGCCGTTTTTTCTCGCTTCGGCTTTCATTGGCAAAGCGTGTGTTTCCGGCTCCATATCACGGGCAAGACCCGTAACGAGAAGCAAAAAGTATGCTTTGAGCCTTACCTCAGACAAGCTGTTTTTTGAATGAAATTCAAAAAGTATGTTCCGAACAATCCCGCCGTACTTTTTTCCGTGAAGCATCTTTATCCCCTTAACGGTTTCAAATGCACGGATTAAAAAGCTGTATATATCATTTTCCGTCTTTTTGTTAAGCCTTGCAACAGAAAAGCAAAAACTCATTTTCACCGTCTTTTCAATTCCGTCAACACAGCTGTGTATGGTATACGGTTCGACAATGAGAATATCTGAATCCGCAATGGTGTATCTCCCTGACTCCGTGAGGAACTCCGACTTTCCCTGTATCGCCATATGAAATTCAAAATCGCCATGATTGTGAACACGGAACTTATCCCCGAAGCCGAAGTCGAAAAAACCCCCCTGCATTTCTATCTTTATTATTGCATTTTCAATCTCTATAACAATAGCCTTTTCTGTCTGCTCCATATACATCACCCCTTTATATGATACTAAATATATCTTAATACTTCAAGCTTTTTATATTAACAGTTCGGACATTTTGCAAATATAAATACGCCTTTTCGTTTTGTTTACCCAACAAAAACGTATGTGATACAATTATTACACTACATAAGGAGGATGTTGTTTATGGACGCAATGAAGCTTTTTGCCCTTTCCGGGAAAGTAGCAGTAGTAACGGGTGGTGCAGGTCTTTACGGAAAACAGATTATATCCGCACTGTCATCTGCAGGTGCAACCGTGTATATGGCATCACGAAACCGTGAGAAAAATGCAGAGGTTGCAAAGGAGTTCTCATCTCATCGTGGAAGTGTAATCCCCGAAGAGGTTGACCTTCTCTCAGAGAAGAGCATTCTCTCCCTTTGTGACAGAGTTTACGAAAAAGAGGGACGTGTTGATATCCTTGTCAACAACGCAGTTTTGCGTTGCACAAGCGGTTACACCGACTCGTCCGAGGCTTTTGAAAAAAGCATGAGTGCCAACGCAACAGGTCTTTTCATTATATCGCGCGCCTTCGGTGACCGCATGGCAAAGGAAAACCGTGGTTCTATTATAAACATCGGCTCATACATGGGCATTCTCGGTCCCGATTACAGCTTGTACGAGGGAACCGGCATGAACGCAAACGGTGCCCCGGGAGACTACTTCTTCCACAAGGGTGGCATGACAAACTACACAAAATTTCTCGCCGGACACTACGGAGAATACAACATACGCTGCAACTGCCTCGAGCTTGGCGGTCTTTATAACGGTCAGCCGGAGGAATTTGTCAGACGCTATTCCCAAAAGACCATGCTCGGCAGAATGGCAAACGAAACAGACCTTATGGGCGCAATAATTTATCTTGCAAGCGACGCCTCCGCTTACGTTACGGGTGCAATCATTCCCATAGACGGCGGCTACAGCGCAAAGTAGGTGATACCGTGAAAAAAACAATAAAAAACGGGTTTGAAATCTCTGAATTTACATTGGGCACCGTCCAGCTCGGGATGGACTACGGAATAAACAACAAAAGCGGAGCGCCGTCAACTGCCGAGGCGTTTGATATCCTCAAAACCTCACTGGATGCCGACATAACATCCTTTGATACCGCCGGTGCATACGGTCACAGTGAGGATATCCTCGGCGAGTATTTTGAAAAATCAGACAAAACTCCCTCCATAATAACAAAAGTTCACCCAAAGGACGTTTCGCCTGACCTCCTTTTTGATTCGCTTGTGCAGGAGGTCAAGACCTCATGTAAGCGATTAAAGCTTACGTCAATACCTTTTCTCATGCTTCACCGCGAAAGTTATATTAAAAAATACGGCGACAAGCTTATGAATGCACTTCTTAAATTGAAAAATGAAGGGCTTGTCGCAAATCTTGGCGTTTCGTTTTCTGACAAGGACGAGATACGGACCCTTTGTGACCCTAATGTTTTCGACTGCGTACAGCTTCCTCTCAATCTGTTTGACAACAAGGAAATCGACGACGGAACCGTGAAATATCTCGAAGAGTGCGGTGTTGCGGTATTTGTCCGCAGTATATATCTTCAGGGTGTTTTCTTTATGGAGCCCGACGCACTCCCTACACATTTATCCTCTGCAAAAGAACCCCTTCAGAAAATACGCGAAATTGCAAAGGCTGAGAATATGAGTCTTTCTGAGTTTGCCCTCTCGTTCATACGGTCGGCAGACGGCGTAACGTCTGTTGTTCTCGGATGTGAAACAGCAGCTCAGGTAAAGGAAAATGCAAAGCTTTTCACAGACAAGAGCATTTCTGCTTCTTCCCAAAAAAGCATTGCACGTATATGTGAAGAAATAGACCCCATAGTCGTGCGACCGTGGGAATGGCCGAAAGGAGTTTGAGTATTATGAACGAAATAAAGCTTGCTATACTCGGAATGGTAGACGGCAACGGTCACCCTTATTCGTGGAGCGCCATGTTTAACGGTTATGACAAAGAGGAAATGGAAAAATGTCCGTTCCCGGTCATCCCGAGATACCTCGAAAAAGAACCGCCGGAAAGCTTCGGCATAAAAGGTGCAAAAATCACGCACATCTGGACGGACGACCCGTCCGATGCCATAAAAGTTTCAAAGGCATCACTTATAGAAAATATAGTTAAAAAGCCGGAAGACGTTATAGGTAAAGTCGATGCGGTTATCATCGCAACCGACAAGGGCAACGAACAGGTATGGCGTGCAAGGCCGTTTATTGAAGCAGGACTTCCCGTATTCATCGACAAGCCCCTCGCAGATAACGTTCAAGACCTTAAAACGTTTATTGAGCTTCGGAAAAACGGTGCTAAAATTATGTCCTCGTCGTCTTTGCGGTACTCCAAAGAGCTTATCCCCTATACCCTTTCAACCAATGAGCTCGGCCGCCTCCGCTATATAAACATGACGATGAACAAAAGCTGGGAGAGATACGGAATACACGCACTTGAACCGGTGTTTGCAATTACCGGTCCCGGGTATATTTCCGTACGAAATACCGGCTCTGAGAGCTGTAGCATACTGCATCTCAGGCACCAAAACGGTATAGACGTAAACCTCGCAGTCATTTATGACAGTGCCGCATCTGCCATGAAAATTGTCGGTACACACGACAGCGTCTCAGTCGCAATAAAGGACAGCTTTTTCGCTTTTAAAAAACAGCTCGAGCTTTTCGTGGAGTATATCGAAACCGGAAAAGAGCCTTTCCCGTTTGAACATACAGTCGAGCTTATGAAAATCATAATAGCAGGCATTAAAAGCCGTGAAGAGAACGGACGCGAAATCTTCATCTCCGAAATATAAAAGAGAACATCCCACGCATGTGGGATGTTCTCTTTTATATGGGCTCATTCAAAAGCTTTGTATGTAGCTCCAATGCACTCTTCGCGTACTTCTTTAAAGCTTCTGCCGGAACGGTAAGCGAGCATTCGGGAAGCGACAGGGCATCCGTCTGATTTGCGATATCCATCGCCAGAAACGTGTCTGCAAGACAGTCAATGTCCGTCAAAATATGCTCAAGCTCTGCAAGTTCGTTCATATCAACTTCTCCTGTCAATTATTTTGTTTGACAGAAAACTCTTACTGTATTATAATATTTACAGATAGAGATTTCTCTGTCGGCGGAGATATATTGATGCGGTTGCCAAACTTACAATCAGTATATCTCTATTTTTTTGCATCCAAAAGCAAATGTATCCCTTTTCTTATTGCTTCGCCTTTTGTAATCCTGTGTCTTCCACAATATTGTTGCAATTTTTCTTCCGTTTCAGCATCAAGTCTGATGCTATAACGAATGCTTTTAGGGTTTTCCGCTTTCGGTCTGCCCATTTTGGGTGACATCTTTCCACCTCACTTTCCGTCACACCTATATTATAGTTTATGTCACACAAAAAGTCAAGACTTTTTTCTCTTCGGGGTTTGGGGTCGCAACCCCAATCGTTTTAAGGGGGTTTTTCAAGGGGGGAAATCGAAATCCCCCCTTGAATTCGCTTTGCTTCTTTGCCGAACAGCAAAGAAGGTAAATACATAGTTAATCTAAAAAATATATCATTATTTATTGCAAAAAGAGCAGTGGAAACCCACTGCTCTTTCGTTTTATTTTAGCCAAGACGCGATTTGAGACCCTCGAGCTGGTCGTACATCTCCTTCGGCATTCTGTTGCCGACGCTCTGAATCTTTGCATAGAACTGCTCAAGATTTGCAGCATCTTCCTTCCAGAGGTCTGCATCAACGGAGAGGATATCCTTGAGAACATCCATTGTTACTTCGTCTTCAATGCCCTCACGGTTGATGTCTTCAGCCTTCGGAACATAACCGATTGCAGTTTCGTCTGCACCGATTTCATCGTCGCAACGCTTGAGAATCCACTCAAGAACACGGAGGTTGTCGCCGAAGCCCGGCCAGAGGAACTTGCCGTCTTCTGATGTTCTGAACCAGTTGGTGTTGAAGATCTTCGGCTTCTTTGTGATCTTCTTGCCCATTTCAATCCAGTGATTGAAATAGTCACCCATGTTATATCCGCAGAACGGAAGCATAGCCATCGGGTCACGGCGGACAACACCGACCGCACCTGCAGCTGCTGCAGTTGTCTCAGATGCCATAGCCGAGCCTACGAATACACCGTGATTCCAGTCAAATGACTGGTAAACGAGCGGAGCAGTCTTTGCACGGCGGCCGCCGAAGACGATAGCGGAAATCGGAACGCCCTTCGGGCTCTCAAATTCCGGAGAGATGCACGGGCACTCGCAAGCCGGTGCTGTGAAACGGCTGTTCGGGTGTGCACCCTTCTCGCCGGACTCGCAATCCCACTTCTCGCCCTTCCAGTTGATGGCGTTCTTCGGAGGATTCTTATCAAGACCTTCCCACCAAACAGTGTTGTCTTCAACGTTATGAACAACGTTTGTGAAGATTGTGCCCTGCTGGCAGGTTGCAAGAGCGTTGGGGTTGGACTTCTTGTTTGTGCCGGGAGCAACGCCGAAGAAGCCTGCTTCCGGGTTGATAGCCCACAGACGTCCGTCGTCGCCGACACGGAGCCATGCGATATCGTCGCCTACGCACTCAACCTCGTAACCCTTTTCTGCATATTCCTTCGGCGGAATGAGCATAGCAAGGTTTGTCTTACCGCAAGCAGACGGGAATGCTGCTGCGATGTACTTCTTCTCACCGTTAGGAGCCTTAACGCCGAGGATGAGCATGTGCTCAGCCATCCAGCCCTCGTTGCGTCCCTGGTAGGAAGCGATACGGAGAGCAAAGCACTTCTTACCGAGAAGAACGTTGCCGCCGTAACCGGAGTTGATTGACCAGATTGTGTTATCCTGCGGGAACTGAACAATGTATCTTTCCTCAGGATTCATTGTTGCACGGCTGTGGAGACCGTGAACGAAATCAGCACTGTCGCCGAGGCTGTCAAGAACAGCCTTGCCGATACGTGTCATAATCTTCATGTTGAGAACAACATAGATAGAGTCGGTAATCTCGATACCTGCTTTTGCAAACGGAGAACCGACAACACCCATTGAGAACGGGAGAACATACATTGTTCTGCCCTTCATGCTGCCGTCATAAAGCTTTGTAAGCTTTGCATACATTTCCTTCGGGTCCATCCAGTTGTTTGTAGCACCTGCTTCTTCCTTTGTGGGTGCGCAGATGAATGTACGGTCCTCGACACGAGCAACGTCGTCGATAGCCGTTCTGTGGAGATAGCAACCCGGAAGCTTTTCCTGGTTAAGCTTAATCATTTCTCCTGTTGCACAGGCTTCTGCGCGGAGAGCCTCAAGCTGCTCCTCGCTGCCGTCAATCCAAACGACAGAGTCAGGCTTTACCAGCTCGGTAATTTCCTTCACCCAATCGTTTACATACTTGTTTGTTGTCAAACTCATTGTGAAATTCGCCCCTTTCGTAATACTGCATATTATGCTATTTACTATTTTATTATGTTTTCGCGCAAATATCAATAGCAATTTCAAAGAAAATTAAATTTTTAACAAAAACTTTTTATTCATTTTGCCAAAATTTAAAGTTTTTCCCGGTAAACTTCTCGCAAAATCCGCTTTTTTCTCATCCGAATTTTCAGCAAACACCATCTTTTTGCAGCTTTGTCAAGGATTTTTAAGCTACGGACATTTTTCGCCATACATTTCCCGAGTACTTATTTATATGTTTTTATATATACTTTTATTCAATGAAAGGAATGATAAAAACATGGACGTTAAAAAGGATGTAAAAGCAAATGTTTTCCTGCAAAATTCAAAAAATATGTTGAAAAAATTTCTATCGCCTCATTTCCTCATGTATCCCGTAAGTTTTTTTTGCACATTTCTTCTCTCCCGCGGTGTCGTTCTCGGATGTGCATCTCCCTTCGGGCTTGCCGCAAGTGCGGTTATCGGAAGCTCTAAGCTTTCTCTCCCGGGGCTTGTGGGTGCAGTGCTGGGTTACATGAGCATTTTAGACCGAATAAATTCTTTGAAATACATAGCCTGCATCATTCTCATATTCACGGCACATTTTGTCTTCTCGGGAACATCTGTTTCAAAAATGCGCAGCTTTGCACCTCTTACGGTAATCGTGCCGTCAACCTGCATCAACCTTGTTTTTCTTGCAGATGCCGGCTTTCCGCTGTTCGACTGTGCCCTATCCGCACTTGAAATTGCAGTTGCCGCTCTCTGCGCCATCCTCTACTCACGCATCGGAAACACAGACCCGAAAACTTCAGTGCAGTTTTCCGGAGCACTTCTCGCCTTAATCGCATCTGCAATTGTTCCTCTGTGCGATATATCACTGTTTGACACTTTATCAGTCGGCAGAATTTTTGCATATATCTTTGTTCTTCTCTCTGCGATGACCGGAGGCCTTGCCGCCGGTGCACTTGTCGGAATAGTTGTAGGGTTTGCGGTATCAATTTCACTTTCATCGGCAAACTACTGTATGATATACGGTGCTGTCGGGCTCCTTTGTGCAGGACTTCCGGGCAAAAAGCGTTATTTGTCATGTATATGCGCCGCCGTGTCAGGTATATTCATATCCGTATGTCTTGACCCCGGCTCTGCCGTTTCCGTAAGCCTTGAGCTTGCGGTCGCAGCTACGGTTTCCGCATTGTCTGCGAATGTCTTTTCGCGCCATGCACGAAGATTTTTCATCCGCAACACCTCAAGCCGTGACGCTCACATCAGAACACATGCAATCACACGCCTCGGGCTTGCTTCAAACGCCTTCCGTTCTCTTTCCCGTATTCTCGGTGAAGCACCGACTAAAAGGACGGTAAATTCCGATTCGGACGAGAAAACAATTTTTGAAAGGACATCACGCGAAATATGCAAAAAGTGCAAGCTCGCCGAAATATGCTGGAAGCGTGATTTTGAGACTACCAGAGATGCGCTCAACAATGCCGGAAATGCAATACGGAAAAACGGAACTCTTTCCTCAAAGGATTTCCCCATACACTTCTCCTCAAGATGCCTGCACATCGAAAGCTTTGTCAACTCTGTAAACCGTGAAATATTTGCTATGCGCTACCGAAATCAGTTCAATGAGCGGTTGCGTGAAAGTCGGGAGCTTGTGACCCGTCAATATTCCGATGCATCTGCGATTTTCGCCGAGCTTTCGTCAGAGCTTTCTGAAAATGCACGCTTTGATGAGGATGCGGAAACAGCTCTGCGCGACCACCTTTCTTCACGCGGAATTCTGTGCGACACTTCCGTTTACAGAGATTTTGAGAACCACATCAATATTCACATATGCGGCAAAGACCTTCGCGAAATATATACAGATTTCAAAAAATATGAGCCCGTAATACGTGCCGCTGTCGGGGTTTCCGTATCAGCACCCGAATACACCCACGGAGAAAAGCTCGACGATGTTATAATACGCGAAAAGCCCAACTTCCGCGCCCTTTTCGGTGCGGCGGTCAAACGCAGAAGCGGTTCTGAAATAAGCGGAGACTCAGGCAGCTTTTTCCGTCCGTCAAACGGAAAGCTTGCAGTTCTTCTATCCGACGGAATGGGAAGCGGAAGACTTGCGGCAAATGAGAGCGCATCAAGTGTTACTTTGCTTGAGGGGCTTCTTAAATCGGGGATAGCCCCCTCTCGGGCACTGTGCACTCTTCATGCGGCACTTTCTCTCAAATCCGAATACACCGGTGCATTTGCAACGCTCGACCTTATGTATGCAGACATGTTTTCGGGCATGTGCGATTTTTATAAATTCGGAGGCGCTCCGACATATATAAAGCGCGGCAGGCATATAAGGCGCATAACAGCCTCTTCTCTTCCGGCAGGGATGAATGTCGGAAAGCTCTCGGTACCCGACAAAACCTCACTTTCTCTCTGCAACGGAGATTTTATAATTATGACGAGCGACGGGATTGCAGATGAAAACGATGATACAAAGCTCCTTGAATTTCTCTCACGCACGGATGAGACCTCGCCCAAGGCGCTTGCCGATGCACTCCTTGCGTATTCTCTTGCAGTTTACGGCAAAAACGACGATATGACTGTTGCTGTGGTACTTATCGAAAGTGAGGCGTTTGAATAAAAAATGCACTTTCAGGACAGAATATCCATGAACTAAATTTAAGGGAGCTTCATATATGGTCAAAGGTGTTACAAAGCGCGTAATTGTTGTAAAAGCACCTGTTTCAAGTATGTTCGATGAGGCAATTTTCATACTCGGTGCAGGCACGCTTTCAGAAAAGGCAGTCGATGCAGAAAACATTCTGCACGAAGCATGTGCCGTTGCAGACGATTATGTACGCACGCATTGCGGCGGCAGAAAAAGGATTTCAAAGCAAAGCGTTATCACCTGCATATCATGCATAACTTCTTTGGTGCTGCTTATAGCTCTCATCTGCAACACTCTACTGTAAGCATACATCAGAAAGCCGGCACTTTCACCCGGCTTTCTTTTTTTGTTGATATAATGGGGAAAATTGTCTTTTTATGTTGACAAATCTTTCCTACTTATATATAATAGTAAAAAATGTTTGTCAAAAAAATGACAAGGCATTTTTGATAATTGGATACTGAATTATTTATACCTCTGTGCGATTTTCGTCAGGCGGTATTTTTTCACTGTCTCAAAATACAAAAAGTAAGGAGAGTTTTTATGCACGACAATTTTGATTTCTCGGTAACAGACAAAATACTTTCCGAGTACAAATGCAGTCAGCAGTCAATCATCGCCATTCTTCAGGAGATACAGGAGCATTATCATTATCTTCCCCGTGAAGTGTTCCCGTATCTTGCCGGAAAGCTCGACATGAGTGAAGCAAAAATTTACAGCGTTGCAACCTTTTATGAGAACTTTTCTCTCGAGCAGAAGGGAAAATATGTTATCAAGATATGTGACGGCACGGCTTGTCACGTCCGCCATTCTCTCCCGATTCTTGAGCGGTTCCGTCAAGAGCTCGGCTTGAGTGCGGACAAGCATACTACCGACGACTTAAACTTCACGGTTGAGACGGTTTCATGCCTCGGTGCCTGCGGTCTCGCACCGGTCATTATGGTCAACGATGAGGTCTATTCTGCCATGACTCCGGAAAAGGCATCTGAGCTCATCAAAAAGCTTAAGGAGGAACTTGCAAATGCTTAAATCAAGAAGCGAGCTTTCCGCACTTCGTGAAGAGTATTCAAAGGCATATGCCGCACAGTCGAGAAGGCTCATCGTCTGTGCAGGTACAGGCTGTGTTGCAGGCGGTTCCATGAAGATATACGACAGATTAAAAGAGCTCCTCCGCGAGCGCGGTCTTTCCGTTGCCGTCGAGCTTGAGGTCGATCCCCACGGTGATATAATTGACCTTAAAAAGAGCGGTTGTCACGGCTTCTGTGAAATCGGTCCCCTTCTTCGCATAGATCCCGAGGGCTGGTTATACACAAAGGTTCAGCTCTCCGACTGCGAGGAGATCGTTGAAAAAACCGTTCTCGGCGGTGAGCATATTGACCGTCTTGCATACAAGTGCGGCTGCAATACATACAAAAAGCATCAAGATATCCCGTTTTACAAGAATCAGACGCATATCGTTCTTGATCAGTGCGGCACAATCAATGCCGATTCCATTCGTGAATACATTGCCGTCGGCGGATATACCGCTTTAGAAAAGGCGCTGTTCGATATGTCTCCCGAATCCATAACGGATGAGATCAAAAAATCAAATCTCCGTGGTCGTGGCGGCGGTGGTTTCCCTGCAGGTCGCAAGTGGGAGCAGGTTCGCCGTCAGAACGTCAGCCAGAAATACGTAGTATGTAACGGTGACGAGGGCGACCCCGGTGCATTTATGGACGGAAGCATTATGGGCGGTGACCCGCACAGAATGATCGAGGGTATGATTATCGCAGGTATCGCAACAGGTGCTTCTGAGGGCTACATATATGTCCGTGCCGAATATCCGCTCGCTGTTGAGCGCCTCCGCACTGCTATTACGCAGGCAGAAGAGCTCGGCATCTTAGGCAACAACATCCTCGGAACTGATTTCTCGTTCAATCTCCACATAAGCCGCGGTGCAGGTGCTTTCGTTTGCGGCGAAGGCAGTGCTCTCACCGCATCTATCGAAGGCAAGCGCGGTTTCCCCCGTGTCAAGCCTCCGCGTACAACGGAGCACGGTCTTTTCGATAAACCGACCGTTCTCAACAACGTTGAAACCTTTGCCAATGTTCCGCTTATCATTTTAAACGGTGCTGACTGGTATCTTGGAATAGGCTCTGAAACAAGCCCCGGAACAAAGGCCTTCGCACTTACCGGTAATATCATGAATACCGGCCTTATAGAAGTTCCGATGGGAACTACTCTCCGTGAAATAATATTCGGCATTGGCGGCGGTATGCGCGACGGCGCAAAGTTCAAGGCTGTTCAGATCGGCGGTCCGAGCGGTGCATGCTTAACAAGTGAGTATCTCGACCTTCCGCTTGATTTTGACACCCTCAAAAAGGTCGGTGCAATGATAGGCTCCGGCGGTCTCGTTGTTATGGACGACAAAACCTGTATGGTTGAGGTTGCACGCTTCTTCATGAACTTTACCCAGAATGAATCCTGCGGTAAGTGTGTCCCCTGCCGTGAAGGAACAAAGCGCATGCTTGAAATCCTCGAGCGCATAGTTGCAGGTGAGGGACGTGACGGAGATATCGAGCTTTTAGAAGAGCTTGCAGATACTATTGTCAACACCGCCCTCTGCGGACTCGGCAAATCTGCACCGAATCCGATTATCAGCACAATAAAGAACTTCAGAGAAGAATACGAGGCTCATATATATGAAAAACGCTGTCCGGCAGGTGCTTGCCAGAAGCTCAAGAAAATCTATATAGAGCCCGAGCTCTGCAAGGGCTGTTCAAAATGTGCCCGTCAGTGCCCTGTCGATGCAATTTCGGGCAAGATAAAAGAACCGTTTACAATCGACCTTTCAAAGTGTATACGTTGCGGCAGTTGTATTGATGCTTGCCCGTTCAAGGCTATTAAGGAGGCTTAAACCGATGTCAAACAAAGATTTTATTACAGTTGACGGTATCCCGGTACCGATAGAGGGTGAAGCAAACCTCCTTGAGCTTATAAGAAAGGCAGGTATAAAGCTTCCTACCTTCTGCTACCACTCTGACCTTTCCGTTTACGGTGCCTGCCGTATGTGTATGGTAGAAAATGAATGGGGCGGACTTGATGCAGCCTGCTCAACACCGCCGAAGCCGGGAATGAATATTAAAACAAACACCGAAAGACTTCGCAGATACCGCAGAAACATTCTTGAGCTTATACTTGCAAACCACTGCAATGACTGCACAACCTGCAAAAACAACCTCAGGTGCAAGCTTCAGGACCTCGCAATGCGCTACAATCTTGACGGTGTTCGTTTCCCGAACACTTCAGGCAACGCACGCCCAAAGGACGAATCCTCTGATTCAATCTGCGTAGACCCTTCAAAATGTATTCTCTGCGGAGACTGCGTAAGAGTGTGCAACGAGGTTCAGAACGTAGGCGCAATTGACTTTGCTTTCCGTGGCTCGAAAATGTCTATCAGTACAGCTTTCGGAAAGCCTCTTGCAGAGTCACCCTGCGTAGGCTGCGGACAGTGCGTGTCCATTTGTCCGACCGGTGCCCTTGTTGTTAAAAACGACATACGCCGTGTGTGGAAAGCTGTTGATGACCCCGATATAAAAACAACCGTTCAGATTGCTCCTGCCGTACGTGTTGCAGTAGGAAAAGAGCTCGGTGTCCGCGACGGTGAAAACGTTATGGGAAAAATCGTTGCAGCTCTCCGACTTATGGGCTTTGATGAAGTTTATGATACATCGCTCAGTGCAGACCTCACTGTTATGGAAGAGTCCAATGAGTTTCTTGAACGTCTTGAGAAGGGCGAAAATCTTCCCCTTATCACCTCCTGCTGCCCCGGCTGGATTAAATACTGCGAAAATAAGCATCCCGAGCTTCTTTCGAATGTCTCCTCATGCAAGTCACCCATGCAGATGTTTGCCGCGCTCTTAAAGGATAAGGCAAAGCGTGACGGAGAGAAGATGTTCCACGTTGCAATCATGCCGTGTACGGCTAAAAAGTCCGAGGCTACACGTGATGAATTTATGACTGACGGAGTGGCAGATGTAGATGCAGTCATCACGACAAACGGTCTTATCAGAATGATAAAAGAATCCGGCATCATGTTTGACTCGCTCGACTCCGAGGCAGTAGACATGCCGTTTGGCACAATATCCGGTGCAGGTGTCATATTCGGTGTTACCGGTGGCGTTACTGAAGCCGTGCTTCGCCTTGTTGCGGCCACCAAAACCCGTGCCGCACTCCTTTCCGTTGCAAACTCAGGTCAGCGCGGAATGGATGGTGTCAAAGAGTTCGACCTTGAATACGGCGATAAAACTCTCCACATTGCAGTCGTAAGCGGTCTCGCAAACGCAGAAAGCGTTATCAGGCGCATGAAGGCAGGCGAGCATTTTGACTTCATTGAAATCATGGCATGTCCGGGCGGATGCATCAACGGTGCAGGTCAGCCGTACGTCATGCAGGAAGACCGCAAGGAGCGTGTAAAGGGTCTTTACGAAGCCGACAGACTTTTAAGTGTCCGTTGCTCAGAAGAAAACCCGGTTATTTCCGCTATTTATGAGGATATAATAAAAGACCGCGCACATGAGCTTCTGCATGTACATTATAAGAAATAAATAGGAACAGAGCGATTCTTTACGAATCGCTCTGTTCAGACTATCGAAAAAGGCGCGAGAGCATAAGCGGAGAAAAAATAAAGGAAAGTTTTTTAGTAAAACAAACATTGACCAAAAGCAAATGCACGCATATTTAAAATCCCTTGAAGTGTCGAACTTCAAGGGATTTTCCGCTTATTTTGCCCGA
>JAFQSU010000073.1 GCA_017409405.1 Oscillospiraceae bacterium
ATGAAGCTCTGCTCGCTGTCCTCGGAGTTGTTTGCAAGATATATGTTAAACTGTGATACAACCGAGGTCGCATGAAGCTGTATATCCGCACTTTCAGGTGTATTACGTACAGGGATGCATATCTTGAAATCGCCGACATACTCCATCCCGTTTTCGTTCATAACGGTTTTCTCTACCTTTGTCGGTACACGCCAGTACTTTATACCGCTTCTCGTGATTGTTTCAAATTCCTTATTTGAAAGGTCGTAGAACACTGTACCTTCAGGTGCATTTGATGCGTAAATATCTATGAAGTAGTCATACTTATATGTCGAGGTTGCGGAGGATACGGTAAAGGTGCGTGTGAAGTATTCAACGCCGTTTATCGTCTCGCGTTTTATCTCATACATCCCATCGCGCTCCGCACCGAAGATGCCGTCGCGGTGTTCGATATTGAGTGAGCTTCCGGCTTCGTTTCGCGAAAGGCGGAAGTACATCCCCGTATATAACTGTCTATCCCACGATGCCGCGTTTTTAAGTATTATTTGCATCGCGTCATATATTCGCTTCTCCTGTGCGCTACCGCTGGGTATAGCGAGCATTGCACGTCCGTCTGTAAAACTTGTTCCCTGCACGGCTATCTGACCGAGTGATGCCCACACAGCAAGCTGTGTTGCATATGCATATTCAAGCTCGGTGAGCGATGATATACTCGGACAGTCACCCGAGTTTATGCTTTTGAAATCAGAGAGAGGTCTCTGTGGGTATCCGTTTGCAAAAGTACCCGTTGTTTTCGGGCTTGCGGTGTAGCGACCTGCAATTGTGAGCTTTCTTGTTTCATCCGGATCAAGCAGACCCCAGTTGATACAGTAGGCAGGACCCTTAACGCCTGTATCGGTCATATACTCCCATGCGTTTCCGATGAGCCTTACGCCGCTTGTGGTTTTAAAGATATTCATTGTCTGGCCTTTATCAATAGTGACCGTCTTCGCCTTGCCGTCACCGATAGTCTCCGCGCTTGCTATACTGAACATTGACAGTAGCATAATTGCGGCAAGGAAAAATGATATAACTCTTTTTGACATAGATTAAATCTCCTTTCGCATACAAAAAAGCAGACCTTCATATGAAAGCCTGCCTTGAGGTTTATTTTGTTTTCACTTACTTTGTGCTTGAAGGCACAAGCAGTTCCTTGGCAAATTGTGTTTTGGCAATATTTTTATCTTTTCTGATAAAGCTTATTGGGAACAGCGCCGCATCCGTCCGAGCTATGTCGTAGTAGCTTATATCCGTCGCATACCACACCCCGTCAACATACACCTCATTCCATGCGTGTGTATCGTCCTGCACTGCAACGCACGGAAGACCTGCTCGCTGGCAGAGGTACACGAACGCGTCCGCATAAGTTCCGCATATGCCGTTGACGGGCTTTTCACTCGTGAACACATCATTTATCCCTGCAACATCCGCATCCTTATACACTATACGGTCAGAGATATATTTTGCGATCTCGCGCACCTTATCCCGTGCATCAAGCTCCTTTATTCCTAAAACGAAGCTCTCCGTTGCGACATTGGCAGGGGAGAAGTGCCGATGCACCTGTGGCATACAGATTCGATACCCCGGATACTCATACAGGTTTGTAACCGTCGGCTCATATCCGAAGCTGAATGTGTAATATCCGCGTATACACGACACCACCGACTGCATTGCGGTTATCGTTTTGCCAGAGCTTTCAAACGAGAACGAGCCGTCAACGAAATGCGCATATTCATACTTCGCATTATATCCTCCCTCGTCTGTGTTCTCTGTTATCTTTTCAATGTCAACAATCGACTGCCGCATTGCATTGTATGCATCCCTTGTGTATATGTCATTGAATATATCGGGATTTGCATCGAGTGAGAAATCCTCGCGCGCAAACGCCTCGCCGCCGATTATTGTTTCTGCACTTTCCGTGCCCATATGTACGCTGTTGGTTTCCGCGTCATACTCGATCTCCACACCGAACACCTCTGCAATATCACGGAGCTTGACATAGTTGTTTCCGTTTATGCTGTATGCCGGAAGCTCTGTCTTCTCACCCTCCCAAAAGAATGTCTGTGTGGTTATTTTTGCCAAAACACCAGTATTTGCCAGAACTGTTGTACCTCCGAAAATACAGCACATACAAAGCAGTGTCATCATAAGAATGTTTATTCTCCTCATAACGTTATCCTCCTTGTAACTGTATATTTTCAGAGCTTTGTTTCTGTTTCCTTTTCCCAGGCATACACGGATTCCCTGGTATACTGCTTATGTCACTTCTCTTGCCTGCACGCACCAACGGTAGTAATCCGACTGATTCTTCACACAGGTGATAAGCGTTATCATATTCTCATATGTCCCCTGAAGGCTTGAGGTATCATTTACGGATATCTTCCGCACACTGAACACCTCATAAGTGCGTGTGCCTTTTCTGGTTGTCAGCTTAATCGTATCGCCGTAGTCAAACTCGTGGATTTCACCGAAGTAGCTGTTCACACCTCTGTTGTGTCCTGCAATGCACACATTGCCGTTCCAGATAGAGGTATCTTTGAAATGTCCGACGCCTTTTGAGAGCACGGAATCTGTTGTTCCTTCATATACTTTCACATTCACACCTATCGTCGGAATTTTCAGCGTCGCTATATGTCCGCCGGAGTAGTACATACCACTCGTTACCGCTGTGAAGCCCTCAATGGGATAGAATCCGTCGTTTCCTTCATACACCATATCGGGGACAGTATTCACTATGGTGCTCTGCGTTGTTGTCGTAACTGTCACTCCACCGGACGAAGTGTTTCCGGAAACCGTAACGCCCGATACCGGCTCTGTGTACGGTGATGCGAGGTTCGGTGTGAGCGGTTCTCCCGAGTTTCGAAGATTGCTTGTAGGGCTTCCAAACTCAGGCGGAATAAGGGCGCTGTTTTTACTTTTATCAATCACCGCTTCGTTTGTGTTGTTTCCCACAAGCGTTGTTGTTACTGATGTGGGTGTGCCGAATATCCCGGCAGACGGTGCTTCCACCGTATAGTGGTTAGCCGCGCATACTGTTCCTGCAAGTATAATACCTGCAAGCACCATACAAAGTATTTTCTTCATCAGTATCCTCTCCTCCTTCTTTGTACAATCCTTACACTTCCATATCCGCATACGGCAAGAACTCCGATCCCGACTAAAAGCACCCACCAATACTCAAGGAAGATATTGCCGGGCTTATTCTCGGTAAACACTGCGATATATGTAACCGTATCGTTTGTGACCTTGCTGATGTTTCCTTTATACTGTGCTGTTGCGGTATATCCCTTTGCGTATGTCCGCGTTCCCGTACCCGAATATGTTGCCGTTGCGGTGTATCTCACTGCAAGCGTCTGTCCGTCGATGCTATCACTTGCCGCAGACTGCCAGCTGATGTTTGTGAGATTCAGCGTGGTTCCGTCCTTATCTATGGTTTTTGGAACAAGCGATGTGTCCGCATCCGAAAGGTTCGGGAACCTTCTTTCTTCTATTATGGTATAGCTTTTCGTGCCGTAGCCTGCCGTTTTTACGTCCAGCGTCGTATAGTCAAGCTCAAGCGTTCCGGTGTATCCGTCCTCAGTCGATATCTCAATAGACGTTTCAAGCTGCGATATAACCGCGCTTGTATTGTTCGTATCCGTATGTATGCTCACGGTTTCCGTATGCTCTTTGGTATCTGTCTGTGAATTATCCTTCGTGACAAGCTCCGTAAAGATATACTCGATACCATCTTCTGTGTAGCCTTCCGTTGGGATACTCTCCCCGGATTCGGTCTTTGGCAAGACATAAACCTTTTGCACTGTCATAAATCCGTTCACACTATCCTTGATTATCTCCTGCGGTACAGGTGCGCTTGCCGCTGCATACATAAACACAAGTGAAAGCATGAGCAGCAGGGAAATTGTTTGTTTTAATCTTTTCATTATTCTGTTCACTCCTTTGTTGATTTTTTGTTTCTTCTTTCGTTGCCGGATAACTCTTTTACGTATCACATCCCTTCCTTTTAAAAATCTCCTTGATATTCCAAAACCGTGATTTCTCAGGTACGGTTTCCGTGGGGTAAACATATCCTTTTCTTATGACATCCGCAAAATATATCTCTTCAAGCCCTGCGCCTTCGTAGATGATGTCTGTTATGCCGAGATTTCTGTATTCCGCAATTTGTTCGTCCACATATTCGTTTCTGTAGCCGGGGAAAACGATTACCGTACGGATATTCGGTTCTGTTACGCACACCTCTTCAAAAAAGCTTCGCTTGTCGATGCCTTCAATATTTCCGTTTCCTATAACAAGCACATCAATGTTCATATCAATTGCATCGAACTTAGAAAGGAAGTCCTCCGTATTGCAAAACTCATCTGCAACTATGCGTATATCGTTTGCGGCACAAGCAAGCGTGAACTCACTCGTGCATTTCCCGTTGTCAAGCCACATTACAATATTTATCACTGAAAATCGAGCTCCTTTCTGCAATCCTTCCTTACCTCACCGTTATCCTGCAGTATGTTCTGAAGAATACGAAGCGCGGCCTCAAGTGCACGCTCGGTGTCTTTTCTGTCGCGTTTTACAAATGCATAGAGAAGTGTTATCTCATCATTATGCATATGAAAAATGACGCGCACCATCGTCCCGAACGCTTTTATACGAAGCTCATACATCTGTCTGTACTTCTCTATGGAGAAATGTTTCACGTGCGGTGCGCAAAGCGGATTCCTCTCATCCTTTATGTATTCAAGTTGGTATTTTAGTTTGTTTCTGACCTTGGCGTTGGTACGCTTGAAGAATTCAGAAACATTCTTCTCGGCAACACACTCATATATCTTCCTCATATCCTACCTCCTTCTTTTGGGTATAAAAACAGACGGTGCGATTTTCGCACCGTCTAAGCTGCCTCCTGCAGACTTTGACCTCCTTCCCAAGCACGATGCAGCTCGCCGCAGTCATACAGCTTACTACACTTATCTCGTGAAGTTGGACAAAATCAGCGAAACACCAGTGTTTTCAAAGCTTTCTGACTTTGTCCCTATTATAACCTAATCGTCAATTCTACGAACTATTCCCGTTGCGTTCATTATTTATAAATCCCCCTTTGTTTTGAAGTTATAACTCTATTCTTTACATTCAAGGGATTTTTATGTAAGGAAAATGGTGGGATTTACTTTTCTATATTTATGTAATATAATAACTTCAGAGGTGATTTTTCATGAAGCGCATATTGGCTCTGTCGTTATGTTTCGCTATGATTCTTTCTCTGTCGGGTTGCTATTTTGTTCCCCCGGAAGGCTGGACAAGACGTCACCATACATACCGGGAGGTTTTGGATTTTGCAAAATCCGTTGACCCCGATGCAACCGTTGTTAACGAATATACCGATACCGTAGATGAATACAACAGAAAATACAGGGAATGGGATGCCGTAATCAACGGAGTTGATTGCCATGTTGCAAGCGTCAGCGATAGTGTTTGGAACCGCGGATTTGCTGCAGGGGAGTTTACAAAAACTTTTTACCGTATTGACACCGACCATGACTATACCGTTTTTATGGATATGCTTGAAGCGAAATATCCGGATTGGAAGCACGAAACGGACATATCCGCCAAATATCGCCGATATAACCAATTTTTTCCGAAATACATATTATCCGAATACAGAATGCTGAGCGACACCGAGCTTGAAAAAATATGGCAAGAAGCCTTTAAAATGAAAACGGAATTTGAGAAGATTGCTATCAACAGAACCATAGTTTTTGCTGTTCCGTCTCCCGGAAAATACCGGAACCATCATGGAGAAATGGAGGATTTTGTAAGAAAGAACTCTTTGACATATTTTGATGATTTCACAGAGGAAGGAAAGCAGGTGTTTTTTCAAGACTATCACGATGCATGGGAACTTCTCAAGTCGGATTTGCCGATTTACGACTAAGTCAAAGCGAGGTGAATTTCACCTCGCTATACAACAAAAGGGGATGTAAAAAACTCGGTTTTTTACATCCCCTTTATCTTTTTACCACCATCTGTATCGACATACAAAGCCTGCAGAGGGGTATCTGATGTCCGCTTGGTTTATTTTACATCAAAAACATATTCCGTCTTATAGTCAAATACCTCACCGCGTTTGAGATAGCCCTGCCCGAACTGCGGAAACTTTAAGCAGTTGGGATAAAACCCTGTTTCAAGGCAAAGTGCGCCGTGGCGCCCGTATACGGCGCCGTCCTTTCCCGGATAGTCAACTCCGGGGAGACTGTTGCCCGTATAGAGAAGAACCGTCGGCGAGTTTGTTTTTACCGTCATGTTGATGCCTGATTCGGGGCAGTGCACCTCGGTGCAGGTGACAAGCTTCTTGCCGTCCTGACGTACCGTCCAGGCATGGTCGTAACCGCCGACAAGCTGAAGCTGGGGGTGGTTTTTGTCTATATCACGCCCGATTGCCTTCGGTGTGCGGAAGTCAAACTCCTCGGGCAGCGGATGAAGAGCACCGTAAACCATTATATTATCGTCGCTAAGCGGTGCGTAAGAGTCGGCATACATCGTCATTATGTGGTCGCCGATGTTGCCTGTATCGTGACCGCGGAGATTGAAATATGCATGATTTGTGAGGTTGATAACGGTGTCCTTATCACACGATGCACTGTAAGAAATCAGAAGCCCGTTTTCGTCTGAGAGTGTATACGTTACATCTACCGTCATGTTTCCGGGGAAACCGTTTTCTCCGTCGGGGAGAAGAGCACGAAGTGTCACGGAATTGTCGGTGGAAGAGTGCAGCGTAAATACACGCCGTGAGAGGGGTGTGTCGTCTCCGCCGTGAATCATATGACCCCCCTTCATGTTTGACGGAACCTTTATAAGCTTTCCGTTTAACATAAATTCGGCATTCTCTATTCTGTTTGCGACTCTGCCGCAGACTGCGCCGTGGCACGGTCCGGGCTTTAAGTAATCCTCACCGCTTGCATATCCGAGAACAACGTCACGCAAATTGCCGCACTTATCCGGAACTTTAAGCGAAACGATTGATGCACCTGCCGCAAGAATATCGACAGACATACCGTTTTTGTTTGTGATTGTGAAAAGCTCAAGTGAGCCGTATGTACCTTTTTTAAAACTCATATTATTTTACTCCTTTATAATAAATTACCATATTATCGGCATCTCGCCTGCAAGAATCAGCTCACGGTTTGCCGCGTTAAAATGACCGCAGCCGAAAAATCCGTTGTAGGCAGACAGTGGGCTCGGATGAGCCGCCGAGAACACCTTGTGATTCGGGTTTGTTATAAGTCGCTCCTTTGACCTGGCGTTTCTGCCCCACAGCAGAAACACAATCGTCTTTTCCCGCGCATTGAGCTTTTCTATAATACAGTCGGTAAAGATTTCCCAGCCCTTTCCGCTGTGAGAGTTTGCCTGCCCCGACCGCACCGTAAGCGCGGTGTTGAGCAGAAGCACGCCCTGCTTTGCCCAGCGTGTGAGGTTGCCGGACTCGGGCTGAACATTGCCCGTCTCTTCGTATATTTCCTTATACATATTCCGCAGTGACGGGGGAAGCGGAACACCGTCCTTGACCGAGAAGGCAAGCCCGTGAGCCTGACCCTCGCCGTGATAGGGGTCCTGACCGAGAATAACCACCTTGACGTCACTGTATGAAGTGAACTTGAGAGCGTTGTATATGTCATACATGTCCGGGTATACCGTGTGCTCACGGTACTCGGTCTTTAAAAACTCGCGGAGAGAAAGATAATAGTCCTTTTCAAACTCTTTGGAAAGAACGGAGTTCCAATCGTTGCCGAAATCTATCATTTGTTGCCCTTCAACTCCTCATACAGCTTATCATACCGCGAAAGCTCACGCTTTAAAAGAGCAGGCGTGTCAAGCCCGTAAGGACAGCGCGATTTGCAAAGACCGCAGTCCTTGCAGTTTTTTATCTTATCCATCTCCGCTCTCCACTTGTCACTTACCCACGGTGCGCTCGGAGCACGTCCTATCATGAGACTGATTCTTGCACACTGCCATATATCAATGCCGACAGGACAGGGCTGACAGTAACCGCAGCCGCGGCAGAAGTCGCCAGAAAGCTCTGAACGCTCTTTGTCAACACGTTTTTGCATAGCCTCGTCAAATACAGGCGGATTTTCCGCATAGCCGAGAAACTCCGAAAGCTCTGACTTTTTCTGAACACCGAAAATGGGAACGACATTGTCAAAACGGGAAATATAAGCGAAGGTCGCCTCGGGGTCCGTTATGAGTCCGCCGGACATCGCTTTCATCGCAATAAAGCCGACATCCTCTTTCTTGCAACGGTTTACGAGGTCAATATCACATTGTGCCGCAAGAAGTGAGAACGGAAACTGCATGGTGTCAAAAACATTCATATCAAGAGCGCGATTGGCAAGCTCAATCTTGTGATTGGTAAAGCCGATAAAGCGGATTTTACCGTCACGCTGCGCCTTGTAGAGGAAGTTGAGTATATCGTCGTTGGGGAGCGTTGACGGATTGTGAAGCTGGAAGATGTCGATATAATCCGTCTTCATCATACGAAGGCTCTGCTCTAAGTTTTTTTGCATGAACTCCACACTGTCGGTTGCGGATTTTGTTGCAATTATTATATCGTGACGGACATCGGACAGCGCATATCCGATTTTTTCTTCACTGTCGGTATAGAAATTTGCCGTGTCAAAAAAGTTGACCCCACGCTCGTAAGCAAATCTTAAAAGCTCACGGGCATCATTTCGGGAAATGCGCTGTATGGGAAGCGCACCGAAGCTGACTTCGGTTGCATAGAGTCCGGTTCTGCCGAGTTTTATTTTACGCATATGTAAAGACCTCCGTGTGTTTCTGATACGATTTTATCACAAAACAGGCCGATATACAACAAAAACCGAAGTCGGAAATCGACTTCGGTACAATTTGGCGTAAGAAAATTACTTGTCCTGGGACAAACCAAATCTTTTGTTGAACCTATCAACACGGCCGCCTGTATCAACAAGCTTCTGCTTGCCGGTGTAGAACGGATGGCACTTCGAGCAAATCTCGACCTTGATGTTCTCCTTTGTGGAGCCCGTCTCTATAACCTCGCCGCATGCACAGGTAATAGTTGTCTGCTTATAATCCGGATGGATACCTGCTTTCATGAAATTCACCTCTTTCGGAACGCATTAAATAGCAAAGTAGATAATATCACATTATCACGCAAAAATCAATAGATTTTTAAGCTTTTTTATAAAAAATATTTAAAATACTAAATCTGCCGTTCTCATTTGCCGGAATTTAGCATATATTGTTTTAATAAAAACTTACATGGATGTGATTTTATGGAAATCTATGTTGTAAGACCGGGCGATACATTGAGCGGAATTGCAGGTATGTACAATGTAAGCGCTGAAAGAATTTCTGCCACAAACGGAATCTCTCCCGAAGAGAGCCTTGTCCCGGGGCAGACGGTCGTTGTTCTTACCCCGTCTGTCGTGCATACGGTGGCACCGGGAGAGACCCTTGAAGGTATAGCACGTCTTTACGGAGTCAGCACAAACAGACTTTACCGCAACAACATAAATCTCGGCGGCGTGCCCGTAATATACCCCGGGCAGAGTATAGTTATATCATACGATGATATGCCCGATTATACCGCATCGGTTTACGGCTATGCGTATACCTTTGCGGATACGTCGCTTCTGCGTGCAACACTTCCGTATAATACATATTTTGTGCCGTTCACTTACGGAATAACACCGTCGGGAGCCCTTGTCGATTTAAACGATGCCGCACTGCTCACGCTTGCAAGGGAGTACGGAAGCCGTCCGCTTATGCACCTGTCAACCCTCACGGAAAACGGCGGCTTTGACAGCAATCTGTCGGATATTATATTAAATAATGAGGTATCAAGACAAAACCTTATAGAAAACGTAATTTCCACAATAGATGAAAAAGGTTATGTCGGGCTTGATATTGATTTTGAATACGTTCCGTCACGCAACGCCGCCGCATATGCCGCGCTTGTTTCGGAATTTCGGGCAAGGCTTAATTCTGAGGGGAAAATAGTTATTGTTGCGCTTGCACCCAAAACATCCGCAGAGCAGAGGGGGCTTCTGTATGAAGGGCACGACTATGCCGCACTCGGTGCCGCGGCAGACTTTGTGCTTCTTATGACGTATGAGTGGGGGTATACTTACGGACCTCCGCTTGCCGTTGCGCCGATACCGAATGTCCGACGGGTTGTGGAATATGCGCTGACAGAAATTTCACCGCAAAAGATATTTCTCGGCATCCCGAACTACGGCTATGACTGGCCGTTGCCTTTTGTGCAGGGGCAGTCACGGGCACAGTCGATATCCAACGTCCGTGCGGTTGAAATTGCCCGTGAGGCAGGCGTTGCCATAGAGTACGACGAGGTGTCCGAAAGTCCGCATTTCAACTATACCGCACCTGACGGTACGGCACACGAGGTATGGTTTGAGGACGCAAGAAGCATTGATGCAAAGCTCTCGCTCATAAGGGAATACTCGCTGTACGGTGCAGGCTACTGGAACCTGATGCGACCGTTTCCGCAGAACTGGCTTGTGCTCAATGCCCGATTCAATATACGAGGAAGATGACTTGACAAGCTCCGAGCTTTTGAACTATAATAATTCATGCGAGTAAGCCGGACAGCCGCGTGCGTCATATGCCGAAAGGCGGCGCATGAGGAAAGTCCGAGCTCCACAGGGCAAGGATAACGGGTAACGCCCGCCGAAGGCGACTTCAGGAAAAGTGCAACAGAGATATACCGCCTCGAAGGTTTTATTTTAGCAGTAAGTCGATAAAATGTCGCTTGTATCTTTCAAACCCGGCGAAAGCCTGCTTTTGCCGGAAGAGGAGGAGCAGCGACACAAACGAGACTTGGTGCTTTAGCAGCAAGTCGATAAAATGTCGCTTGCTCCGACGAGGTAAGGGTGGAAACGTGAGGTAAGAGCTCACGGGTGAGCAGGGAACTGACTCATCCTGCAAACTCTATCCGGAGCAACACCGCATAGGAGAACATTAAGGTCGGCCCGGCTGTTCTCGGGAAGGTGGCTAAAGCGTCGTGGCAACACGCCGCGTAGATAGATGGCTGTCTAAGACAGAACTCGGCTTACAGACTTACTCGCTTTTTTAAAAAGATAACCCCCACTCACCGATAAAGTGCGTGGGGGTTGTGATTATTTTTGCTTACTGTCAACATGTTTTCGAAGTACAAGATTGATGTATTGAGAAAGAGAACGTTCGTCATTTTCTGCTTCAAGCTTTAATTTTTCAAGCAAATCGCCGTCTATTGTGATACTGATTTTTTCTTTTAACGGTTTCATAATATCACCCCATATATTATAATATACTACAATATAAGATAAAATGTTGACAAGTAGTACAAAGTAGGATATAATATTACTAAAGATGGCGAACCGACGGATAATTATTACTTGATCTCGCAATTTCCTATTGCATACTCGAGTAAAGTGTTTATCAGCTCGTTCCTTGAGCGGTTAGACTGATTGGAAAGAATATCGAGACATTGTACGGTATCGTCCTTGAGCCTGACTGAAAAGACCTTGTATCCGTCATCACCTCTCAGCTCTCTCTTGTTGATGATAAGTTTGTCAGCCATTGTGAATCACCTCAACAATATTATGTATCAGCTTTGATTCCAAATATATGTTAGCATGTATGTTAAATTTGATAACATAAAAGCTGTTTTTCTGTTAAAATATTTCCTCTGCAGTCACGCAACAGCAACCCCCATGCCATACTGCGGCATGGGGGTTGCTGTATAAGGTTAGCAGAGAGTCTTTGAGATTCTTCGACTGCGCGTAGCACGCTTTGCTCAGAATGACATGAGGGGCACACTCCGACAAAGGATCCCCTACGAAAGACTTCCCCTTGAGGGGAGGCTCCGCCGCAGGCGGTGGTGAGGTGTTGTAGGGGCGGGGTTCCATCCCCGACCGTTTATCGGGAGGGCACAGAGACCCTCCCCTACGGTTCCGCCTTATCCGCCTCGACCCTCTGAGATTCTATTTTCCGAGCTTGATTTCTCCGTGCTCGCTTTCAAACTCTTCAATACATTTCCTGACAAGCACCATTATCTGCCCGTTTGCAGAACGTCCTTCATATTCCGCAACGGCGTGTAATTTTTCAAGAAGTTCACTTTCCATACGTATGGATGAGATTTTTAAAGGCATACTATCACTCCGGTGTAAAATTGTACTTTTCAAAAAGTATATGACAAAATGTCATATATGTCAAGAACAAAAATGACATAATGTCATATAGGTGATGGTATGAAAAACAATCTGAGAAAGCTGAGAAAAGAAAAGGGGATAACGCAGATTGCTCTGCAGATGCAGACGGGAATAGAGCAGGCACTGATATCGAAATTTGAGAGCGGAGAGCGTGTTCCTCCCACGGATACGCTTATGCGTCTTGCCGAATTTTACGGCGTAAGCATGGATTATATCATGTGCCGTACAGACAACCCCGAGGTAAACAAATAAGGTCTGTAGAAAACGCTGTCATCCTGAGCTTGTCGAAGGATCCCCTACGGGTGAGGTAGAGATTCTTCGACTGCGTGCTTACGCACTCCGCTCAGAATGACAAGTATAGATTGTTAGATAAACAAATAAGCCGACATCATTTTGATGCCGGCTTATTTCATCTTAATGTATCTGTGAGCCTTCCTCAATGGCATCGTCTGCAAAGATAACCTTGCAGCCGCCGTCGGGCATGTCGGCGGCGAGAAGCATACCGTTGCTTTCAACGCCGCGAAGCTTTGCAGGCTTTAAGTTTGAAACAAGAATAACCTTTCTGCCTATAAGCTCTTCGGGCTTATATTCCTTTGCGATACCCGAAACAATCTGACGGGTTGCCTCTCCCGTGTCAACGATAAGACGGAGAAGCTTGTCGGACTTTTTGACCGGCTCACATTCCACGATTTTTACAACACGGAGGTCAACCTTGTCAAAATCGTCAATCGTAATTTCGTCTTTATACGGATTAACCTCTTTCTTCGGAGCCTCGTTTTCTTTTGCAAGCTCTTCAAGCTTTTTTGCCTCGTCAATTCTTGCAAAGAGAACCTCGGCACTTCCTACGGTCTTACTGCCGTCTTCCGCGAAATCGCGAAGCTCTGCAATGCTGCAGGAAGAAGCGCCGATCTGGGCGATAATCTTTTCTGCAGTTTCCGGCATAAACGGATAAAGAAGTGTGCCGATAAAACGGATGGATTCAAGGAGATTAAACAGCACGGTTTCGAGGCGGTCGCGCTTGGCTTCGTCCTTTGCAAGTGCCCACGGCTCTGTCTCGTCGATGTACTTGTTGCTGCGGCGTGCAAGAGAGATGATTTCTTCAAGCGCATCTGCGACACGGTATTCGTTCATCTTTTCTTCAACAGCTGAGCGTGTCTTGACTGCGGTTTCTTTAAGCTCGCCGTCACAGCTCTCCGTTACACCCTTGAAGCAAACGGTGCCGCCGAAATATTTGTTAGCCATTGCAACCGTGCGGTTGACGAGGTTGCCGAGAGTGTTTGCAAGGTCGGCATTGAAGCGTGCAATAATCGTTTCATAGGTGATGGTGCCGTCCTGAGCAAAGGGCATTTCACGGAGAACGTAATAACGGACAGCGTCAACACCGAAATGGCGGACAAGGTCATCGGCATAGATAACATTGCCCTTTGACTTGCTCATCTTGTCTGTTCCGAAAAGCAGCCACGGATGACCGAACACCTTTTTCGGGAGCGGCTCACCGAGTGCCATGAGCATTATCGGCCAGTAGATTGTATGGAAGCGCAAAATGTCCTTGCCGATAATGTGGACATCGGCAGGCCAGTATTTGTTGTAAAGCTCGCCCGAGCCGTCGGGAGAGTAGCCGAGTGCGGTAATGTAGTTTGAAAGGGCGTCAATCCATACATAGATAACGTGCTTGTCGTCAAATGTGACGGGCACGCCCCATTTGAACGAGGAACGGGATACGCACAAATCCTGAAGACCGGGCTTTAAGAAGTTGTTGACCATTTCCTTCTTGCGGCTTTCCGGCTGAATGAACTCGGGGTTTTCTTCAATATGTTTCATAAGAGCATCCTGATACTTGCTCATTCTGAAAAAATATGCCTCTTCGTTGGTCTTTTTGACGGGTCTTCCGCAGTCGGGGCAGACGCCGTTTTCAATCTGGGTATCGGTAAAGAAGGATTCACACGGCACGCAGTACCAGCCCTCATACTCGCCCTTGTATATATCACCCTGCTCATACAGCTTTTTGAAAATCTTCTGTACGGCATCAACGTGGTAGTCGTCTGTTGTGCGGATAAACTTGTCGTAGCTTGAGTTCATAAGATCCCAGATATCACGGATTTCGCCGGCAACACCGTCAACGTATTCCTTCGGCGTAATACCCTGCTCTTTTGCTATATCTTCGATTTTCTGCCCGTGCTCGTCTGTTCCCGTAAGGAAGAACACGTCAAAGCCCATGGACCGCTTGAAGCGTGCGATGGCATCGGTCAGGACAACCTCATAGGTATTGCCTATATGGGGCTTACGTGACGTGTAAGCAATGGCAGTTGTGATGTAAAACTTATTCTGCTCCATAATCAACGTCCCTTTCTGTGGGTATTCATAATAAGTAAGTATACCATAAAACAGGTAAATTTTGCAACCTCTATATAAAAAGAAGAAAAAAACTCTAAAAGTTACAAATATGTAGTTGAAATTACGCAATTTAACGGATATACTATATAATGTAATAAAGTATGAACTTATGAAAGAGCGGGATGAATTATGATGAAAATATTCGGAAGTGAAAAGTTGCCGAAATGGGCGGTTACAGTTGCCGCAGTGCTTGTCTGCGTGATACTTCTTTTTTCATTTCTTGCGATTTTTACATATGCCTACGGAAACATCTTTCCCGGGGTTTCCGCCGGTGGGGTAAAGCTCGGCGGTATGACGTATGATGAGGCTGTTGCCGCTCTTGATTCTGCGTGCAGTGAACGCTATAAGGACGCAGCCCTCACCGTAAAGCTTGAGGATGCATATGAAAGAAAGATAACGGCAGAGGAGCTCGACCTTCGCTTTTCATCGCAGGACACGGCAACGGCGGCTCTGGCTGTTGGCAGGGAAGGCGGCTTTTTCGGTCGTATATTTGAGGTTTTGGGCGTAGTGTTCGGCGGACATGAGGCAGAGCTTTCTGTCAATATGAACAATGATTCGTGGAATGCAATATGCGCCGAGCTTACAAAGTTTGATGTAGCGCCGGTTGATGCGGCATATACCGTAGAGGAAGAGACCACGCTTGTTCTCCATCCGAAAACAGACGGAAGAAGGCTTGACACCGAAGCTCTTATGAACACCATTAAAGAGCGCTTTTTCAATGAGGACTATTCCGAGCTTTCTGCAACGCGTGAGGTTGCAGAGTCTGTTTCACTCGACATTGATAAGGTATATTCCGAGGTTCATAAAGAGGTAACGGATGCGCATCTTGAAAAGGACGGCGAGGGCAACAAAATCGTGCCGCATGTTGTAGGTGTTGATTTTGACCTTGAGGCGGCAAAGATTGCGTATGAAAAAAGTCCGGACGAGGTCATTCGCATACCGCTTACCCTCACACAACCGAAGGTTCTCACAAAGCATCTTGAAGTAAATCTTTTCAAATACTGCCTTGCAGAGGTTGAGACCCATTTCAGCCCGAAAAAGGTTGAAAGAACTGCAAATGTCCGTTTGTCTGCAAGTCTTATAAACGGAACTGTCTTAAATCCCGGTGAAGAATTTTCCTATAACAAAACCGTGGGTCCGAGAACCGCGGCACGAGGCTTTAAGGCGGCATCCATCTTCTCACAGGGCGAGGTTGTTGACGGTATCGGCGGCGGCATATGCCAGACCTCATCGACGCTGTACATGGCGGCGGTAAAGGCAAACATGAAGATAACCGAGCGCACAAACCATTCGTTCTATGTTGACTATGCTCCCAAGGGCGAGGATGCAACGGTTGTTTACGGCTCACTCGACTTTAAGTTCAAGAACACCAGCCAGTACCCGATAAAGATTGTTGCAACCTCGAAGAATAACTATATAAGAATAAAGCTCATGGGAACAGAGCCGGATGAGGTGCGTACGGTAAAGCTTACGAAGAAAATCCACTCCACAACCCCGTATACCACTCGTGAAAAGCAGACGGCAGACCTTAAGCTCGGAGAACGCAAGGTCGAGCAGAAGGGTCAGGAAGGTCTTTCCATGACCGTTTACCGCAATGTATATGACAAAAAGGGAAAGCTTATTGAGTCGTATGTAGAGAATAAATCAAAGTACAAGCCGATGCCCGAAATCGTTCTTGTCGGAACTGCAAAGGTATCGCAGACTGAGGGCGAAAGTGTTCCCGTAACCGCACCCGAGAAGGACCCGACCGAAGCTGTACCGCCATCCGCTACGGAAGAGGGCGCACCTGAGCAAAGCCCCGAGCCCACACCTCCGGCAGAGCAGAACCCCGAGACTGAGGCAACACAGAATCAAGAGGCGGCAGGAGATGCGACAGAGACTGCAGAGCCTCCGCAGACCGCAGAATAAATTACCTATGGAGATAAATACAATGAACAAAACTATAGCGCGACGCGCAATAAAAGCACTGTCCTTAAACGATATGAAAGGAAACTGGTTCCGCTCCTTTGTCGCGGTTATTCTGGCGGTATTTGCAACAACGTTTATATTCGGCTTTCTTCCGCTAAGAACGCCGCTTCCCGAGGAAATGGCAAAGGCGGCAAACGACGTTGAGATGTTTTCGCTGTTTATTCCGAAAACCATAACCGCAAAAACGGTTGCCTCGCTCGTTGTCACGCTCCTCCTTTACGTATTTGTGACCTGTCCGCTCATGCTCGGTATATCCCGTTTCTATTTAAAGGTAGCACGCGGTCAGAAGGGCACCTTCGGAGACATCTTCTCACCGTTTGCGAGCTTAAAAACGGTTTTCGGCTCAATATGGATTAACGTGATAATCCTCGCAGTAAGTTTCCTTTGGGGAGTTCCGCTTATTTTTCTCCCGTCGTTCTTTTTAGGATTGGGAGGGGCACTGAACTCAGCAATTGTTCTTCTGGCATCAGGGCTTCTGCTTGCAGTATGTGCGGTTTTCTATATACTGTGGGTTAGCAGGTACAACTTCGCACTTCTGATTTACGCAGAAGGAAATTCAAGTCCGTGGAAGGCTTTCCGCGCATCACAAAAGCTTCTTCGCGGAAGAAGCGGAGAAATCTTATCGCTTCGTGCAAGCTATTTCGGATGGGAGATTGCCGTTTCGGCCTTCCCACCCTTAAGCTTTGTATACTATGCCCTGTGCAATACCGTATACGCAAAGTATCTGTATTACCTTCGCGGTGAGCTTTCGTTCGGGGTTCAGACACCTTCTCGTGACGTATAATGTTTTTTTAAAATACCATTGACAAATACATGCGGCGGTGGTATAATCTCATACAAACAATGAAAGGTAAGTGCTTAAAATGACACTTTCACTTAATGCATCTGCAATATTTTACTACTTTTACTTTTACTTTTTTAACAAAAAGAAGTAAAAGTGATTTCTGTTGCATAAAAGTGTTTGTTTCAGGCTTATTTAAGGCTTTGCAGTAGAATCACTACTGTAAAGCCTTTTTTGATTTTAAGGAGGAATAAAAATGATAGCAGTACTCAAGCGTGATGTTCCGCAACCGCAGGTAGACAATCTCATAGCATGGCTCAATGAGCAGAATATACAGGTTCATGTATCAAAGGGTGAATTCCAGACAGTGCTCGGCTTCATCGGAGATACAAGCAATATTGATGTAGAGCTTATTGAGGGGCTTGATATTATTCAGAAGGTCACGAGAATAACAGAGCCGTTTAAGAGCGCAAACAGAAAATTCCATCCCGAAAACACGGTTGTCGATATAAACGGCATAAAAATCGGCGGCGGAAACTTTGCTCTTATTGCCGGTCCCTGCTCGGTTGAGAGCGAGGAGCAGATTCTCGGCATAGCTCATGCGGTAAGGGCATCGGGCGCAACCCTTCTTCGAGGCGGTGCCTTCAAGCCGCGCACATCCCCTTATGACTTTCAGGGTCTAAAGGCAGAGGGTATTGACTTTTTGCTCGAGGCAAAAGAGGTTACGGGGATGCCCATAGTAACGGAGATTATGAACGCAAACCATCTTCCTCTTTTTGAAAATGTCGATGTTATTCAGGTCGGCGCAAGAAACATGCAGAACTTTGAGCTTTTAAAGGAGCTTGGAAGAACCGATAAAGCAATCCTCTTAAAGCGCGGACTTGCAAACACGCTCAAGGAGCTTCTTATGAGTGCAGAGTACATCATGGCAGGCGGCAACGAAAACATCATCCTTTGCGAGCGAGGTATCCGCACGTTTGAAACATACACAAGAAACACTCTTGACCTGTCTGCGGTTCCGATGCTCAAGGAGCTTACTCACCTTCCCGTTGTGGTAGACCCGAGCCATGCAAGCGGAATTTCCCGTCTTGTAAAGCCCATGGCACTTGCGGCAGCTGCCTGCGGAGCGGACGGACTGATGATAGAGGTTCACAACGACCCCAAGCACGCTCTCTGCGACGGGGCGCAATCCCTTACTCCCGAGCAGTTTGACGATGTTGCAAAGAGCGTATTTGCTGTCCGTGAGGCGGTGGCGAAATGACGATAGGTATAGTCGGTCTCGGTCTTATAGGCGGCTCGCTTGCAAAAGCGTTTAAGTTCAACACCGATTACACCGTGCTTGCCTGTGACATAGATGAGGTTTCCTACAAGCGTGCAGTGCTTGTCAATGCGGTAGACGGCAAGCTTACGGAAGAGAATATCGGCGAGTGCGACTTTGTGTTTATTGCGCTCTATCCCCACGCAACGGTTGAATACATGGAGAAAAATGCAAGCCTTATAAAGTCGGGCGCAACTGTAATTGACTGTTGCGGCGTAAAGGGCTGTGTATGCCCTCCGCTCTTTGAGCTTGCAGACAAATACGGCTTCCGTTACATCGGCGGTCACCCCATGGCAGGAAGGCAATTTTCGGGTTTTCGCTATGCTAGTGAAAAGCTTTTTGACGGAGCATGCATGATACTTGTTCCGAGACCGGGTGAGGATATCGCGTTTTTAGAGCAGGTAAAAAAATGCCTTACAAAGGCAGGCTTTCACCACATAACCGTGACAACGTCCGAAAAACACGATGAGATTATCGCATACACATCACAGCTTGCACATGTCGTTTCAAATGCATATGTGAAAAGTCCGAGAGCCGAGGCGCACAAGGGCTTTTCCGCCGGAAGCTACAAGGACCTTACCCGTGTTGCAAAGCTTTCCGAAAAAATGTGGACAGAGCTTTTTATGGATAACCGGGATAACCTTATCGGAGAGCTTGATTTCATCATAGATTCGCTTGCTGAATATCGGGATGCACTTGTGCGAAACGATTCCGAAACCCTTTGCACGCTTCTTCGTGAGGGTCGTGAGCGAAAGGAAAGGATAGATGAAGAGTGGAGAGAATTAGAGTAGAAGCTTCAAGAGAATATGATGTAATAATCGGCGGAGGGGTTCTTTCGTCTGTCGGCGAAAGGCTGCGAGCTCTTGTAAAGGGAAGAAGCGCGGCAATCTTTGCCGATGACATAACCTTTGCGCTTTTCGGTACTGCCGTGAAAGAATCACTTCAGGCTTCGGGCTTTAGCACAGTTGAATATGTAATACCGCACGGAGAAAGCTCCAAAAGTGCAGAAAACTATATAGCTATGCTCAACTTTCTTGCAGAGAACAAGCTCATGCGCTCTGACTCGGTAATAGCACTCGGCGGCGGTGTTGTCGGCGACCTTACGGGTTTTGTCGCCGCAAGCTTTCTCAGAGGAACAGCGTTTGTGCAGATTCCCACAACCCTGCTCTCAGCTGTCGATTCCTCGGTCGGTGGAAAGACCGCGATAAACCTGCGTGCAGGAAAAAACCTTGCAGGCGCATTTTATCAGCCGTGTCTCTGTCTCTGCGATACGGATATAATAAAGAGCCTGCCCGATACGATATTTGCAGACGGCATGGCAGAGGTTATAAAATACGGTGCGATAAGAAGCACCCGTATACTTGAGCTTATAGGCACAGATGTCCGTGAAAACCTTGATGAAATAATTGCCGAGTGTGTAAGGATAAAGCGTGATATAGTAAACGAGGACGAGTTTGATACGGGCTTGCGCCAGCTTCTCAACTTCGGTCACACTCCTGCTCATGCGATAGAAAAGCTCTCCGGGTTTCGCGTTTCCCACGGCAGTGCTGTTGCCGCAGGTATGTGCATAATGTCGAGGGCGGCAGAAAGGGCAGGAATATGCAAGGACAACGTGTCCGATGAGCTTGCCCGTATGTGTGAAAGGTTCGGTCTTCCCACATCGTCAGAGTTTTCTGCCGAGGAAATGGCGGAGGTTGCAATGTCCGATAAGAAACGCAGTGCCGGCGGCATAACCCTCGTTGTTCCGGTAAAGCGCGGCGAAAGCGCACTTTTGAAGGTCCCCGACAGTGAGGTCCTCACATTCTTTTCAACGGGGGCTGATACAAAGTGACGACGGCAAAATTAAGCTGTAAAAACCCAAGCGGCGAGGTTTTTGTCATTCCGTCAAAGTCATCTGCCCACAGAAATCTCATTTGTGCGGCTCTTTCGGATGAAAAGACGGAGATTATATGCCCTGCTTCATCGCAGGACATAACCGCAACCGTGCGCTGTCTTAATGCACTGGGTGCGGAGATAGAAGAAAATAACAGTGTCTATTATGTGACACCGATAAGAAAAAAACAGAAGGCTCATCTCGATTGCGGAGAAAGCGGCTCAACGCTTCGCTTTCTCACACCCGTTGCCGCCTCGCTCGGCGGAGAGATAACGCTTTCCGGTCACGGCAGACTCCCCTCGAGACCCATGTCAGAGCTTGTTGACTGTCTTACATATAACGGTGCAAAAATAAGCTATGGCGGAACTCTTCCGATTACCACACACGGAGGGCTTCGGTCGGGAAGATTTGAGATTCAGGGTTCCGTAAGCTCACAGTTTATATCGGGGCTTATCTTCGCCCTGCCGCTTCTTTCGGGAAACAGTGTGATTGAAATAACGGGAAAACCTGAATCCCTGCCATATATTGAAATGACCCTTGATACCGTGAAAAAATTCGGAATAAATGCCGAGTTTGAAGGTAATGAGATAGGAATTTGCGGAAATCAGAAATACACATCCCCCGAAAAGCTCACAGTCGAGGGAGATTGGTCAAATGCGGCGTTCTGGTTGTGCCTCGGGGCATTTTCGGATAAGGGCATAACCGTTTCGGGGCTTAAAAAGGACAGCGTTCAGGGCGACCGTGCAATAGTCGGACTCTTAAGAGAGTTTGGCGCAAACGTAACAGAGGGCGACGGCTTTGTGAAGGTTTCCCGTGCCCCCTTGAAGGGAATCAGAATAGATGCATCCGAAATCCCCGACCTTGTGCCCGTGCTGACTGTTGTTGCGGCGGTTGCGCAGGGCGAAACTATTATATACAACGCCTCTCGCCTGCGCATTAAAGAAAGCGACAGAATAGAATCGACAGTTGCGATGCTGAGATGCCTTGGTGCGGATGCAACCCCTACCGAAGACGGAATCCGTGTCGTCGGAGTGAAATCACTTTCGGGCGGAATTGTCGATGCATACAATGACCACAGAATAGTTATGAGTGCGGCAGTTGCCGCCGCCGTTTCGGATGCCGCCGTAGAAATCCGCGGCGCAGAGGCGGTACGGAAATCCTACGGCGATTTCTTTGAAAAGTATCAGACTCTTGGCGCAAACGCCGAGATAACGGAGGTGTAGAAAATGGCTTCACTGACAGGCGATAAGCTTAAAATCTCAATATTCGGCGAGTCTCATTCGGAGGCAATCGGCGTACTTATCGACGGCTTTCCGGCAGGCTTTAAGCTTGATACGGAAAAGCTCCTTCGGTTCATGGCACGTCGTGCGCCCGGAAGCGGTGCGCATACCACCTCACGTAAGGAATCGGATTTACCCGAATTTGTTTCAGGTGTTGTCGACGGCGTGACGAGCGGAAGTCCGATTTGCGCAATAATCAGAAACACCAACACACGTTCAAAGGACTATGAAAACTTGAGAGATGTTCCGCGGCCGGGTCATGCAGACTATACCGCATATGTAAAATACGGCATGGCACATGACATCCGCGGAGGCGGTCATTTTTCGGGCAGACTTACGGCACCGCTGTGCATTGCCGGCGGTATATGTATGCAGTATCTTGAAGAAAAGGGGATAAAAATTGCAGCGCACGTCGCCGAAATTGCAGGCGTTTGCGATAAACTGTTTGACGGCGTAAATCCCGAGCTTGATTTGGTGCTGTCTGATGCACCGATTGCGGTGCTTGATCCGTCTTCAGGAGAGCGCATGATGGCGGAAATCCTTCGTGCAAAGGAGGAGCTTGACTCTGTCGGCGGAATTGTCGAGTGTGCGGCAACAGGTGTGCCTGCAGGGCTTGGAGAGCCGATGTTTGACGGAGTTGAAAACAGAATTGCACGCATCGTTTTCGGCATTCCTGCTGTAAAGGGGATAGAGTTCGGTGCAGGCTTTGGCGCATGCCGTATGCGCGGCAGTGAAAACAACGATGCGTTCTGCATAAGCGGCGGAGATGTTGCCACTCAAACCAACAACCACGGCGGCTCTCTTGGCGGAATCACATCGGGCATGCCGATAATTTTCCGTGCAGGCATAAAGCCCACACCGTCAATCGCAAGGACACAGAAAAGTGTAAGCCTTTCACAGATGTGTGAAACGACGCTTGAGATAAAGGGAAGGCACGACCCTTGCATTGTGCCACGTGCCGTTGCGTGCATGGAAGCGGCGATGGCTGTTGCCGTTTGTGATATGATGCTTTAATCGGGAGGTATAAAAACATGGATATTAAAGAACTTAGAGAGAATATTGACAGTATTGATGAAAAGCTTGTTGCACTCATCCGAGAGCGTATGGAAACTGCGGCGAAAATCGGGGAGTACAAGCGTGAAAACAAGCTCCCCGTATACGACCCGTCGCGTGAGCGCGAGCTGTTTGACAGGGTTGCCGAAATGGCAGGAGATGAGTTTGCATCGTACACCCGCGTGCTTTACTCTACAATGACCGACGTTTCGCGTTCGTATCAGAGAAAGCTTCTTGGCAGAAACAGCGGTCTTTCCGAGCGCATGCAAAAGGCTATCGAGGAAACGGATAACCTCTTCCCGACAGGCGGCGTTGTCGCTTGCCAGGGCGTTGAAGGGGCATACTCACAGCTTGCATGTGAAAAGCTCTTCAAAAATCCGAGCATTATGTATTTCGGAAGCTTTGAGGATGTATTCCGTGCCGTCGATAAAAAGCTTTGCCGCTATGGCGTACTTCCTATTGAAAACAGTACGGCAGGCTCGGTCAACAAGATTTACGACCTTATGGCAAAGTTCAAGTTCCATATTGTTCGCAGTGCAAGAATCCAGGTCGGTCATGCGCTTCTTGCAAAGCGCGGCGTTGAAATGAGCGAGATAAAGGAGATATATTCACATGAGCAGGCAATAAGCCAGTGCAGTGAATTTCTTGCAGAGCACAGGGATATTAAGGTCAATATATGTGAGAACACCGCAGTTGCCGCACGTATGGTATCGGAAAGCGACAGACGTGACATTGCAGCCCTTTCCTCTCCGGGCTGTGCCGAGCTCTACGACCTTGCAACACTCCATGACAATGTCTGTGACCACATCGGAAACTATACGAGATTTATCTGTATCTCAAAGGGTCTTGAAATCTATCCCGGCGCAGATAAGACGAGTATTATGATGAAAATCCCCCACAAGCCGGGCTCGCTTTACAGAATCATGGCACGCTTCAATGCACTGGGTCTCAATCTCGAAAAGCTTGAAAGCCGCCCGAAGCCCGGAAGTGACTTTGAATTCATGTTCTATTTCGATATCGGCGCATCGATATACTCTCCCGAGCTGTTTGAGCTTATGTGCGAGCTTGAGGACGACCTCGACGGCTTCAAATACCTCGGCAGCTATACCGAAATAATGTAGACTAAAACCCTCTCTGAAGGGCATCCGCCCGACAGAGAGGGATTTTTATTTGACAAATTTTATATTGAGCAGTATAATTTATGACAACTTAATATACCACGGATGTGTCGGCTATGCTGCATACAAGGCATAGTCGGTGAAAAGGGAACCGGGTGCAATTCCCGGACGGTAACCGCCGCCGTGTGCGTCACGAATATCCTCTGCTTCTTCGGTGAAAGCCGGTCATTGGGAAACTGAGAAGGCGAAGCTTTAGATGAGCGGAAATTTCCGCATAGGACGTGAGTCGGAAGACCTGCATTGACATCGCTTTGCATAACCAGAAGCGGTAATTACCTTCACACGCTAAAAGTTCTCGGCGTGCGAGGGTTGTTTGTGGTACAAGTACACAGAAAAAGTCGGCTGTGGCAAATTTATATTTGCCGCGGTCTTTTTTATTTGCGGCAGGAAAGGAATGATAAAAATGAAGAGAACAAAAAGGTTTGCGGCGTGGCTGCTTGTGGCGGTAATGCTGCTGTCATCATGCGCCTTTACGGCTACGGGAGAGGATATAAACACATCGCCTGTCACCTTGATGGAGACGATGGCAGACACGTTTGACTCAATGGAGAGTCCGTCTGAGTGGATGCTGTTTGACCTTGCGCGTTACGGAAGAGAGATTTCACAGGAGAAAAAGGATGCGTATACAACATCGGCAGTTGATGCGATAACGAAGGACGGCGCCGCGATAACTGAGTTTGCAAAGGTCGAGATTATCCTGACCGCACTCGGAATTGACACAACAATACTGACAAAGGACAGCGAGAACATCGTAAACAATCCGGAAAACCTGCACGCAATAAGCGAGTTTGACACTTATTCCGATGCAATCTGGGCGCTGATTTCCGATGAGCTCGACTCTGTCACTCTGACAGATGAGCAAATAGGGAAGGCTCGTGCAAAAATTGCTGAAAGCACAAGTGAGTCGGGAATGATTTTCGGCTCGTACGGCGGATATACATATGATGATCCCGATTCCACGGGCGCCGCGGTCGGCGCGCTTTCACGTTTTGTAAACGAGAGTGACTCATATGGAGTAAATGAGCTCTACAATAAAATGCTCGGCGCCCTGTCTGCGGCACAGCTTGAGACCGGCTCATACGGTAGTGCCTGCACTGATGCGTTTGTTATAATCGGCCTCTGTGCGGCAGGGATTGACCCTGCAAGCGATGTACGCTTTGTAAAGGGCGAAAACAGCCTGCTTGACGGACTTATGTCACATGAAACAGACGGTGGCTTTAAGGGATATACAGGAGATTTGGATCTTGAGTGGTCCACAGAGCAGGGCTTGCGTGCGCTTATCGCATATGAAGGCTTCAAAGAAAACGGAAACAAAGCATACAGCATATATTGCGGAACAAAAAGTAAGCAAGACGATAATACGGAAAACGGCGGTACGGAAAACGGGGATACAGAGAATAACGGAAATACAAACCCCGATGATAATTTGCAACCCGACCCACCTTCCGGCGGAATAAGCGGCGGAGTAGTTACAAAGCCTGAAGTTGAGGAAGACGAAGAAAAAATCTCCGTCACTTTTGAAATGAAGACTCACAAAGGCGTATGGCTTTCTTCTGTGAGCGTTTCTGTTGACGAAAAGACCTCGGTGCGTGACCTTATAAAAAAGGTCTTTGACGAAAACGGTATAGAATCAAAGGGACTCGGTACGGGATATCTCAGAAGCGTTACATACAACGGTGAGACCAGGGGAGAGTTTGATGCAGGACCTAACAGCGGTTGGCAATATTACGTAAACGGAAGCTTGCCAAGAGTCGGCATTTCAAGCTATAAGCTTTCGGACGGTGACGAGGTTTCTCTTGTATATACTGCTGACTACGTCGAGAAGGAAACAGGGGGTTCGGCGGCAGGTGAATTGCCTGAAGCAAAAGAAGAGGAAGAAAAGGGAGAAGAGAAGGAAAAAAACGAAGAAGCCGATAAAGTGTGGGAAAACCCGTTTGGCGATGTAAAAGCTGACGACTGGTTTGCAGTCTCCGTACAGTTTGTATGCGAAAAAGGGCTCATGAAAGGAATGACGGAAGGAAGCTTTGCACCGGGTGAGGTTCTTACCCGTGCTATGTTTGTCACCGTTCTTTGGCGCATGGATGGAGAAAAAAGCACAGCCGAGGCTCAGTTTGAAGATGTGCAAAAAGATTCGTGGTATGCACAGGCTGTTTCGTGGGCGAGCGAAAACGGTATAGTCAACGGGGTGTCGGATGATGAATTTGCACCGTCACTGCCCGTAACGCGCGAACAGATGGCAACCCTTGCATACCGATATGCCATGCACAAAGAAAAGAGCGTTGCAAGTGACAAGAAGGCGGAGTTTGAGGATGCCGGAAAGATTGCACCGTATGCTCTTGATGCCGTTTCGTGGGCAAATGCTGAAAAAATAATGACAGGCTCCGGTGGAAAATTCAATCCGACGGATAATTCGAAGCGCTCGGAAGCCGCAGCTGTATTTATGCGATTATATGGAAAAATGAACTAAAGAAAAAAAGGGGATGTAAAAAAAGTCCAGAACGCAAAAAGGCGGGAATAAGACGTATTGTAGGCAGGTTGTAATTGTAAAAGCGTGTTAATATTGTTGAAAAATCTCATATTACTTGATTTTTCCATATTTTAAAGCCTTTTTGCTACGAACAAACTGAGCTGTAAATACCTGTGTACAGGTATTTACAGTCCCATTTTTGTGCATCTGTTACTTAAGGTTTTTTGCGATATCCGTACCGTCACATTCATCATACATCCGAAGAAGTCTGTGCCTTTCCTTTTTTATGTAATCTTCGCCCACGTTGATATTTATGCACTCCTCGCATACGCCCGATTCGTTGTGTGAAATTTCGTCTATCAGACATTCGCCGTCTTCGCAATAGACACAATAGATATTTCTGCATGTTATGTTCAACATCCTCACCTCCCGAAAAATAAAAAAGTGCATGACGAAGGTCATGCACCGAAAAACACACGACTCCGTCTTGCACCACAAACTAAATATACACACCAAGTTATATGAAACAGAGCGTGCATTTTTACCGAAAGGTAGAATGCACACTTGGCGTGTAAAATATTTAATTTGCAGTGCAAGAACATTCTACCATATTGTAATAAAAATTACAAGCAGTTTTGCTTTAATGCGCGCAGGTATATTGGGAATGGTCACTTCGTTTGTTTTACATTGATCACTATGATTAATTATGGTATAATTACAAAAAAGGCTTTGGTACTAATCGACTAATAAAATGTGAGGAAGATTTGTATGCAAGATAAAGAACAAGAAAGACACAATGAACGGATTCAGCTTAAATCTGCTACTGAAGTGGAGCAAGCGTTAAAGGAAATAGAGAAAGAGGAACAGCTTTATTCAATTGCACTTTTCGATATTTTAGGTTTCTCTAATTTTGTTCAAAACAATGGTACTGAGGTTATCTTAAAGCTTTATAATAAGTTGTTAGACTTGATTGATAAACAGAAATCGACACCTGAAGGGGAAGCGAGTTTTGCAGGAAGTGTTGTACCTGTACCTATTTCTCCGGATTGGGAAAATAATGCTTTAATAGCAAATGCAAATGGTTTTGTTCGGGTTTGTCATTTCAGTGATACATTTATAATCTATGTTAATTTCCAACTTAGCAAACAAGGATTCTGGCTCAGAGATACAAAACATGAACCCAATCCGTTACTGATTGGCGAAGCGGATACCCCGTACTGCCCTATTTTCTTTCAGTCGCATGCAATTTACCTATCCTATCTGCAAACGTGTATGGAATTCTTCTGCCAAGCAATTCTTGCAGGAATTCCTTTGCGTGGATGCTTGTCTACTGGGATGGCTCTTATGGATCAGGACAAATCCATGTATTTTGGCAATCCAATAGTTGAAGCAGCCAGAGGTGAATCAGCTCAGGATGCTATGGGCATAGTTTTCGGTAGAAGTTTTAATAATTACCACCCCGTATATCACGACTATTTCATACCATATTCAGGACACATGAAGCCTAATTCGAACAAGACAGAATTTCTCAGTCCTATGGTTTTGGACTGGCCAAGATATTGGAGACATTCTCCTGATTTCAAGGATTACTCATTAGTTGAATACATAAATAAAATGAACACTAATCCCAACTTTTCTAAATATTATGAAAATGCAATAAAATTTGTTGAATTCTCAGAAAAGCACGAAAATTGGTCTGATGAAATTAACAGAGATGGTATGGGCGATATCCTCGATTTCTATAAGAGAGCAATGGAATGGTATGAACATACTAAATAAGTAATAATCTCCAGCTGATTAAACAAGCTGGAGATTATGTCTTTTATTAGTTTTAAGCACAATGTCAGAAGTTTTGATTAAATTCTATTTTTCAAGTGTGTAACATTAAAAATATTCGTAATACTTAATGCTGCCAGTAAGCGCATCATCAATATGTAAATGTTTACATATATCAACAAAGTAATCATCTGTCATGCTTGCGATAAAATCTACCACGATATCGTTTGAATCTGCAATGATTTTTCTTGAATTTTTCTCTCTGTAACTGTTACCTAAAACACCGTCGTTTAAATAGTGTTTAAATATCGGTGATTTGTAGTTTTTATTCTCAACATCATCAAGCAGTCGATTGTACAACTTTTCCATTAACGGCTTAATTATACTATAATAAGGCTCGTTCAAGCTATCATCGCCATAAATTGTATAGTTTTCCTTAATCAAATCCTCAAAATCATCAAAAACCTCTTTGTCCATATTAAGCGTTGGTGAATCAATGCTATTTTTAATTAAATTGATAATCAAATTAGAAATTATATCGCTGTTACGAACACCTATAAGTCTTTTTTCTTTGAATTTTTCGGTTGTTATCATTCCTGCACGCAACATATCCTGTCTATCTTTCCCTGCATAGGCTATTCTGTCACTGATTCTTACCACACAGCCTTCTAACGTATTCGGGCGCAGTTTTTTATGATAGTTGTTATCTAAATAGCAGTGTTCCAGAATTTCATCAAATTCTTCAAAAGTTTTTAATTCAGAAGGTTTATATTCCTTATATCCTTTTTCGCCGTTATGAGAAAGTATTCCGCTTAAAGTTTGCAGTGAAATATTGGTTCCCAAAACATAACGGTAAAGTTTTGCGCTGTGCACATTATGATTAAAATAGCGTATTGGTTTCCCTGCTTGTCTGCACCCGTCTTGATAGCATTTACTTAAAAATTCCTCGCCTTTGTGCCCAAAAGGTGTATGACCTGTATCATGCCCCAATGCAATAGCTTCTATTAAATCAAGATTAAGATTCAAAGCTCTTCCTATTGTTCTTGCTATTTTTGAAACAAATTGCACGTGCAATGCTCTGCGTGTAATATCATCATTTTTATAAAAAGAGAAAACTTGTGTTTTATCAGAATATCTGTTATATAATGGGCTGTGTATAATACAATCAGTATCATATGAATATTGTGGTCTGATAATATCATAGCGCGGTGTCTTTGATCTGACCGCATCACTACTTTTAGAAGCATATTTCGATAATTTTTCATCATTGGATAAATTTATGGATGCTAAATATTTTCTTTCAGCTGCAGTGAATTCAAAATAATTATTCATACATACAACTCCTTTTAGTCTTCTTTATACTCATGTGGTCTTTCTTTATAGTCTTTAACTTTATACTCGCCAATGGCAGCGTATTTGCCGGATTTTGTGTTATCTGGAGTGCCCGTTTCATTATCTTCACCGAGGATTGCATCGAAGAAGATGCGCTCAAGGTATTCGAATTTAGAATAAATACCCTGTGATGCCCAAACGAGAGCGTTGCGAACATAGGCAGAGTTAGTTTTAAAAAGTTCGTGTTCAACCTCAAAACCCAATGATTTTGCGAGCAGAACGGCAAACACTATAACCGTTCTCGTATTACCTTCACGGAACGGATGTGTCTGCCAAATGCTTGCGATAATACGGACGAGTCTAAAAACAATGTCCCTATCGTTATTTCCGGTTCTTTTGAGCTTGCTGATTTCTTTCATAGCTTCATTCAGTTGTTTTTTAATCTCTTTGGGATATGCATAACGAACGGTATCACCGCCGAGAACATCTTCATATTTAACCATTTGAATAGTGCGGAATTCTCCGGCCCAATCAAATATCTGACCGAAGATATTGCGGTGAATATCCAGCAATGTTTCGGTATTGAACTTATCATACTTGTAATCATAAATTGCCGCCATAGCGAGCCCGGTAATATCAGCCTCAGCTTTGCGCAGTAGTTCTGAATCTTTTATATCTGCTAAATTTTTAAGAACATCTACATCATCGTATAAATAAGGATCGCTCATAGTCTATTCCTCCGTTGCAAAGCCGTATCGTCTAAGTGTTTGCTCAAAAACAGACAAGAATGTTATATTTCCGTTTTTCCAATTAGTAAGGTCGTTTTTCAGCCTTTCACTTACGGGAACACCCTCGATTGAAGTCATAGCATCAGAAAAGGAAATTCTCTTTTCTTTTTCTGATGGGGAAATACTATCCATTCCACTTGTGAGCTTTAACATTCTGAGTTTGCGAAGCAAAGATTTATCTAACAACTCGGCAGCAGTTTCGATATCCGCAAGTCTCAACATAACTTGTGGCAACGCTGCTTCATATTCTTTTCTTGAAGCAATCTGACTAGTTATTTCTTCTGCATCTTCTGCCTTAATGTATCTGCTCTCAATGGTGTCACCGCTGCGAGTTTGTAAATATAAATACTGCTTACAACCAATAGTTTTTTTAGAAATATATCCCCTTGGCAAGATTGCGAGTTTTTTCTCTATTAGATTTTTTTGTTCAAGTAATTTTTTGTATTCAAAAACAATATCAGTCATAATACTGCCTCCTAACCACTAATAGTATACCACATTTTAACCTACAAATCAATAATCATTCGAATTTTTGTAGGTTAACAATTTTGCTTTAATGCGCGCAGGTATATGTTCCCTTTTTGTCATTCTGAGCGATAGCGAAGAATCTCTTGTATTCACTTTTTTAAATATATTAAAATTGATATCTAAAAAAGTACAAAAAAGTCTTGCAAAATTGCGGAAAATGTCATAAAATAATTCGGAAAGCTTTTTGAAAATGTGAAGTGATATTATTTGTTCAACATAGTTCTTGTAGAGCCTGAAATTCCGGCAAATACGGGCAACATTTCACGCACCTGTGCCGTCACCGGTGCCGCTCTGCACCTTGTCCGTCCGCTCGGCTTTGACATTTCGGACCGTCAGCTTCGCCGTGCAGGGCTTGACTATTGGAAGTATCTCGACATTTCCGTTTACGATAACATACAGGATTTTTTCGATAAAAACGCAGACGGCAGATTTTTCTTCTGCACTACAAAGGCGAAAAAGACCTACACCGAGTTTGAATATAAGGAGAACGACTTTTTCATTTTCGGAAAAGAAACCAAGGGTCTTCCCGAGCCGCTTCTTGCAGAGAACATGGATTCGTGCATACGTATCCCCATGCTTCCCACGCTTCGGAGTCTTAATCTGTCAAACTCTGTTGCCATCGTTGTTTATGAGGCACTGCGCCAGATTGGGTTTGAAAATATGCAGCTCACGGGCGAGCTTCATAATATAAAATAGTGTATTTTACAAAAAAATGTTATGAAAAGGGTTAAATATAGTTAAAATAACAGTGTAATCCGGACGCACAATGTGTTATAATAATAACAATGTAAATGTATAATCTTAAATGGAGGAATAGATTTATGAACTACAACAAAAAAACCATCGAAGACATAAACCCTGCCGGCAAGCGCGTTCTTGTCCGCTGTGACTTTAACGTCAAGCAGGATGATGCAGGCAACATCACCGATGACAAGCGCATCGTTGCCGCTCTCCCGACGATAAAGTATCTTATCGAAAAGGGTGCCCGTGTTATCCTCTGCTCTCACCTCGGTCGTCCGAAGGGTGAGGTAAACCCGAAGTTCTCTCTTGCTCCGGTTGCAAAGCGCCTTTCCGAGCATCTTAACATTGAAGTCAAGATGGCTGAGGATGTTGTCGGCGAGAGTGCAAAGGCACTTGCCGCATCACTTTCCGACGGCGAGGTTATGCTTCTTGAAAACGTACGTTATCACAAAGAAGAAGAAAAGAACGACCCTGCTTTTGCAAAAGAGCTCGCTTCCCTTGCAGAGCTTTATGTAAACGATGCCTTCGGCACGGCTCACCGCGCTCATGCTTCCACCGCAGGCGTTGCAGATTATCTCCCGGCTGTCTGCGGCTACCTCATCGGCAAGGAAATCGGCATCATGGGTCAGGCTCTTTCAAATCCGAAGCGTCCCTTTGTTGCAATCCTCGGCGGTGCGAAGGTTTCCGACAAGCTCGGCGTTATCAACAACCTTCTTGAAAAGGTTGACACTCTCATCATCGGCGGCGGTATGGCATATACCTTTGCAAAGGCAAACGGCGGCAGCATCGGCACATCTCTCTGTGAGGATGACCGTCTTGATTATGCCCGTGACATGATAAAGAAGGCAGAAGAAAAGGGCGTTAACTTCCTTCTCCCGACAGACACGGTTGTCGCACAGGAGTTTGCGGCAGACGCTGAGAGTAAGGTTGTTCCCACAAAGGCAATCCCCGACGGCTGGATGGGTCTTGACATCGGTCCTGAGACCATAAAGACCTTCTCCGATGCAATAAAGGATGCAGGCACTGTTATCTGGAACGGTCCGATGGGCGTTTTCGAGTTTGAAAAGTTTGCAAAGGGTACAGAGGCAGTCTGTGCTGCGGTTGCAGAGAGCGGCTCTATCTCTATCGTCGGCGGCGGTGACTCTGCTGCTGCGGTAAAGAAGCTCGGCTTTGCAAAGAAGATGTCCCACATCTCCACCGGCGGCGGTGCAAGCCTTGAGTTCCTCGAGGGTATCGCACTTCCCGGTATTGCATGCCTTGAAGACAAGTAAGCAGAAACAGTTAAGCGGGGATTTTTCCCACATTCAGTAAGGAGATTTTTAGCACAATGAACAGAAAATATCGCAAGACAATTATTGCAGGCAACTGGAAGATGAACAAGACTCCTGCAGAAACAAAAAAGATGTTTGAAGAGCTCAAAACAGCAGTAGGCAAGCAGAAATGGTGCGACGTCATTCTCTGTGTTCCGTTTGTAGACATTCCTGCGGCATGTAGAGCAAGCCGTGATGCAAAAATCGCAGTTGCCGCACAGAATATGCACTATGAAGAAAAGGGTGCATTCACCGGCGAGGTTTCTGCCGAGATGCTCCGTGAGCTCGGCGTAAAGTTTGTAATCATCGGTCACAGTGAGCGCCGTGAGTACTACGGTGAAACCGACAAGACCGTCAACCTCAAGGTCAAAAAGGCACTTGAAGCAGGGCTTCGTCCGATTATCTGCGTAGGTGAGACACTTGAGCAGCGCGAATTTGATGTTACGGCAGAGCATATCACAATGCAGGTCAAGATAGCTCTTGCAGACATTCCTGCAGATAAAATGAGAAAAATAGTATTCGCATACGAGCCCATCTGGGCTATCGGCACAGGAAAAACCGCAACTGCTGAGCAGGCTGCTGAGGTTTGCGGTCTTATCCGTTCAGTTATCCGCGCAAAATACGGTGCAAGAGTTGCCCGTGCAGTTACTATCCAATACGGCGGCTCGATGAACCCGAAGAACGCATCCGAGCTTCTTGCAAAGCAGGACGTTGACGGCGGTCTCATCGGCGGCGCATCTCTTAAAACGGAGGATTTTGCTGCTATAATCAACGCGGCAAACCAGTAATGCTATGAACACAAAAACACCTATTACTCTTATTATAATGGACGGCTTCGGCAATGCCGAGAGCGGTAAGAGCAACGCAATTTCTTGCGCGCACACTCCCAATCTCGATAAAATCTTTGCCGAAAACCCGAAAAGCGCCCTTAAGGCGTCCGGTCTTGCTGTCGGACTCCCCGACGGTCAGATGGGAAACTCCGAGGTCGGTCACACCAACATCGGTGCCGGTCGCGTTGTTTTCCAGGACCTTCCGCGCATATCCCGTGCTATGACCGACGGCAGCTTTTTTGAAAATGCCGAGCTTCGTGCCGCATGTGAGAACTGCGTGAACAACGACACTGCGCTTCACCTCATGGGTCTTATGTCCGACGGTGGCGTTCACAGCCATGCCGGCCACGTCTGGGGTCTTTTACAGCTCGCCAAGAAATACGGCGTAAAGAAGGTATATATCCACTGCTTCCTTGACGGACGTGACGTTTCTCCCACATCGGGCGAGGGCTTTGTCGCAGAGTGTGTAAAGAAGTGCGCTGAAATCGGCGTGGGTTCGGTTGCAACTCTCATGGGCAGATATTATGCCATGGACCGTGACAACCGTTGGGACAGAGTAGAGCGTGCATACCGTGCCATCACATTTGCCGAGGGCGAAAAGTGCGACGATGCGGCAGCTGCTGTCAAAAAGTCGTATGAAGACGGCAAAACCGATGAGTTTGTCGAACCCACGGTATGCGGCAGCTACAGCGGCTTGAGCGAGAACGATTCTATCATCTTCTTTAACTTCCGTCCCGACCGTGCCCGTGAAATCACACGCACGTTTGTTGATGCCGACTTTTCCGGCTTTGACCGAGGAGACGGCTTCAAAAAGGTTTTCTATGTCTGCATGACTCAGTATGATGCAAGCATGCCGAATGTCCGTGTTGCATACGGTCCCGAAAGTCTTGATAATACCTTTGGTGAGTATATCAGCTCTCTCGGCATCCGCCAGCTTCGAATTGCAGAGACGGAAAAGTATGCCCACGTCACATTCTTCTTTAACGGCGGCGTAGAAAAAATGTATGAGGGCGAGGATAGAATCCTTGTCAACTCTCCCAAGGTTGCTACCTATGACCTCAAGCCCGAAATGAGCGCATATGAAGTTACCGATAAGGTAATTGAGGCAATAGACAGCAAAAAATATGACGTTATCATACTCAACTACGCAAACTGTGACATGGTCGGTCACACCGGCGTATTCGAAGCGGCAGTCAAAGCGGTTGAAACCGTTGACGAGTGCGTAGGCAGAGTTGTTGAAGCTGTCAAAAACATCGGCGGTGTCAGCGTAATCACGGCTGACCACGGCAATGCCGACAAAATGCTCGAGGAAGACGGCGTATCGCCGTTCACCGCCCACACCACCAACGAGGTTCCGTTCTGCATCGTCGGTGCAAATGTAACGCTTCGCGACGGTGGTCTTTGCGACATTGCTCCCACCATGCTTGACCTCATGGGTATAGACCAGCCCCGTGAAATGACGGGTGAATCACTTATTGTCGAATAAACTTTTCACATAAAAATTTTTACGAAAAGGAGAAAAGGAAAATGAAGAAATTTGCAGAAATCGTAGACGTTGTAGGCCGTCAGGTCATCGACTCCCGCGGCAATCCGACAGTTGAGGTTGATGTATACGTTGATGACGGTATCAACACATACATGGGCCGCGCAGCAGTTCCGTCAGGCGCATCCACAGGTATCTTTGAGGCTTGTGAGCTCCGCGACGGCGACAAGTCCAAGTTCATGGGCAAGAGTGTTTACAAGGCAGTTGACGCTGTCAACAACGAGATTGCTGAAGCAATCATCGGTATGAACGCTCTTGATCAGGTCGAAATCGACCGCACAATGATTGAGCTCGACGGCACACCGAACAAGACAAAGTTTGGTGCAAACGCTATCCTCGGTACATCCATGGCTGTTGCCAAGGCTGCTGCTGAAGCTCTCCAGATGCCGCTCTACACATACATCGGCGGCGTAAACGCAAAGACTCTCCCTGTTCCGATGATGAACATTTTAAACGGCGGCGCACATGCTTCCAACAATGTTGACATTCAGGAATTCATGATCATGCCTGTAGGCGCACCGAGCTTCTCCGAAGCTCTCCGTTGGTGCACAGAGGTCTTCCACAACCTCAAGGCAGTTCTCAACGAAATGGGCATGACAACTGCTGTCGGCGACGAGGGCGGTTTTGCTCCGAACCTCAAGAAGGACGAGGACGCTATCAAGGTTATCCTCACAGCTGTTGAGCGTGCAGGCTTCAAGCTGGGCGACGACTTCATGATCGCTATCGACGCTGCATCTTCTGAGTGGTATCAGGAAGACGGCACATACCTCCTCCCGAAGGCAAAGAAGAAGATGACAAAGCAGCAGCTCGTCAACTACTGGAAGAACCTCACTGCAAAGTACCCGATCATCTCTCTCGAAGACGGTGTTGCTGAGGAAGACTGGGAAGCATGGGGCATGCTCACAAAGGCTATCGGCTCGAGAGTTCAGCTCGTCGGCGACGACCTCTTCGTTACAAATGTTGAGCGCCTTTCAAAGGGTATCGACCTCGGCGTAGGTAACTCCATCCTCATCAAGGTTAACCAGATCGGTTCACTCACAGAGACTCTTGATGCTATCCAGATGGCTAACCGTGCAGGCTACACTGCTGTTGTTTCCCACCGCTCAGGCGAGACTGAGGACACAACAATCGCCGACATCGCAGTTGCTCTCAACGCGGGTCAGATCAAGACAGGTGCTCCGAGCCGTACAGACCGTGTTGCAAAGTACAATCAGCTTCTCCGCATCGAGGAAGAGCTTGGCGACAGCGCAATCTACCTCGGCCGCAAGGCATGGTTCAACCTTAAGTAAGTTAATTACACATACAAAAATACCTCCGTTTTACGGAGGTATTTTTGTATGTTTGACAATGTGTCGTAGGAAATATATAATAAAAACAAAGGGGGCGAATGAATATGGAGCATATAATAACAGCTTCGGTTAAGATATACTTTAAAAACATCGTGGTAAACCTGTTCTTTTCGGCACTTATGCTTATACTGCCGTATACGCAGAGTGCTCTTTTGCAGACAGATATGAGTGCCGTGCTCTCGTCGTTGCTTGTATTTGTCACGGCGCTTTTGTCTGTCGTTCTTGTATACATACCGTTTTTTGTTTCGGTACACAGAGCGAGGCTAACAAAGCTGTGGCGACTGATTATTTCCGATACTCTCAGGCTTTCGTTTGTGTGGGCGGCAGTGTATGCAGGTGTGTTTTATGTGTTTGCCGCCTTTTGCGGCATGCGGCCTGCGTTTGTCATAGCGTACATGCTACTTTGCTATATTCTGTGGCAAGGCATGGTCATTTTTTCGACAGACATAGTCCTTCGCGGTGCAGAACCGACAGACGATGCCCCGTCCGTGCGAGAAGTAATCGGCAAAAACAAAGGGGCATTTGCAAAGTTAACAATTATCGAAGCAATCGCTGTGCTTGCGTACAATATCCTCGGAGAGACATATACGATACGTTATTCGTTTTTGCCGGAGGGTACAGCAAGAATGACACCCAAAGCATCAGCAGCTATTCTTGCTCTTTTAGGTATACCGATTCTTGCGATAATAACAAACAGGAGTTATGTGTCTGCGGCTGTTGACTTGTAGAGTTCAATCAGTACAAGGTTGTGCAGTGGTATAAAGAACAATGTAAAAAAGAACATAACAATATGCTCGTTTTTATTGATTTCTTCCTGCGAAAGAGGGATGACAGTTGTTTTTCCGGGGTTTGCAATAGTTAAGCCTGCAAACTGAATCAAAGCAAAGAGGGCAAATGAGAAACACACTGCTTGAGCTTTTGCCTTAAAACCGGGTTTGGAATCAAAAAAGACTCTGCAGGTATGAAAAATGCAAGCAGAATGTAAAACAAAATAAAAAAACAAAATGATTATGTTTCCTGCAAAGCCCAATGAAAACAGTTGAGTTGTTATCTTTGTCGCACAACTCATCACACAAAAAGTAATACCCCATATTAAAGTTAAAAGCAGATGCTTTTTGAAATTGACGCAAGAAGACCTTGAAGCAAAAGAAACAAATAAAACGGAAAATGCAGCATGGCACAAAGAAGAACAAAAAATCAGAATCCAAAATAATACAGAGAATGGCATGCATAAAGTCGCATACATTGCCCCGACGATAGATGCTGCGCTCGGCAGCATAAGTAAAAGATAAGTCCAGGGTTTCTTTATGTATACAAAAATCGCTTCTTCTACAATATTTTTAATTTTCATCATCCTTACTCCTTTTTGCTGGGTGCATTCTCGTTCACACATTCATAAAAGACGGAAATAAGGATTGTATACAACGGAATAAATATCAGCAAAACTGCTAAAAACAGTAAGTTTTCTCTTTTGGATATTATCTCTTGCGGAGGTGCGATCTTTATCATTTTGCCGGGGTTAACAAAGGTAAACGAAAATATTGAAAGGGTAAGCAACAGGAGAGTTGAACCGGCACAAAGAAGGACAAATTTAACAAAAGATGCACGTCTTATCATTAAGAAACCGTTATTGCAGACAGACAAAATTTTAGCTCCGTAAAACAGAAGATGAAAAAATGCGAAAACGAGGAGAAACGCAACGCTCTCCGGCTGAATGAAAAAGTAGACTTTATAAATCAACAAAATTTCAAGTGAGCTTACGATTGCCCAAACAGCAGTAATAAATAAAAGCTTTAAATGATTATACGTAGAAAGAGCTTTGTTAATACGCGTCAGGAAAGCAATCAATATTAAAATCGAAAGTGCCTCCAAAAAAAGAATGATAAAAAAGCTTTTTGGTGAGCATGCAAACAAAGATAAAATATGCGCCTCTAAAAAAATAACTCCAAGCATCAATCCGGAGAACGATATGGCAATTATAAAGTTGTCAAGAAACTTCATAATTGCATCATCAAATAAGTGTTTAGTTTTCATCATGCTCACCCCTCGTTGTCAGTATAGCAGAAACAAATAAGCGTGTCAAACGGAACAAGAGCCCCGAAGAAGCTAATCCTCGAAGCTCTTGTTCTTTATGTAATATAATTAGAAAGGAGGTCTGCGGTTAATCGGTTTTTTGTTCCCAAACCCGGTTTTAAGGCAAAAACACGAACAGTATGTTTGACACTGTGTCGTAGGAAATATATAATAAAGCAAAGAGGGTGAATGAATATGGAGCATATAATAGCCAATTCGGTCAAGATATACTTTAAAAACATCGTGGTAAACCTCTTCTTTTCTGCAATTTCGTCAAAATTCATAGTATCACTAAGCCCGGGATAAGAAGGAAGATATTTATTTATAAAAATTGCAGCTGCAAGATTTGCCCAAGCTGAAAGAGGGGAAACCTCTTTTATGTTCATATAATATCACCCTTTCATGAGTTTTCGACCCCGTACATTGCGAGGGTGAATTTTTCAAGTGCTGTGTCACGCAAGCGGTATATTGAGCGTCTGGAATATCCCAGCTCGTCCTTGAGCTGACTTATGGACTTCGGATAATCCGACATATAATAATTTTCAATAATCCGCTTTTCGTGCGGAAGAAGTGCGGAAAGCCCACGCTCAACCGCAGTTGTAACGATTTTTGCCGAGCTTATATTCCGCTTTAAACGCTCCGCCTCTGCTATCTGGTTGATAAACAGAGGGTCGGAGCTTGTTTTTTCGCCGTCTGAGTTAAGCCGTGAGCTTGCGGCGGCTTCAACGGCACGCAGTCGCTCGGTTGAGTTGATTATGCCGACCTTTATGTAGTTGTAGCGGCGCAGGTCATCAAGAGCAAGAGCCTTCCAGTCCATGGCCTGCCTCCTTTCCGTCCCATTTGCGGAGTCTTTGCTCGTTGTCGTAATAGCCGAGCAGGTTGTTGCGCTGCAGACGGCGCAGGACAAGCAGGCACTCGCTTACCTTTCTGCACTTGTACGCAGAGAGCTTAAGTGCGAGCTGTTCTATGCTCTGGTTAAGGTCTTCCTTAATGCACATTGAAATGAGCGCAAATGTGCGGTTTTTGGAAGGATTGTAAAACTCAAGCGACCATACGGGGATTTCGCCCTGGGGCTTGCGTCCGCGCTTGCGCGGCTCTTGCTTTGGCTTCGTGTCAGGAATGCCGAGGATTTCTTCAATAGCTTTTTCTATTTCATGTGGTGTATAATTCATTGTTGTCTTTCTCCCATATTTCGTAATACCGGATACAGTAGGTACAGCCCACCGTATCCCCGTCCTTGTCCTCTGCCAGAGTATCTCCCCCGTCGAGCTGCGCACCGCACACGGGACAAAAATATTCGGGCAGATTCTTCTTATCCGGCTCGCCGCAGACACGGTTCGGCAAGACCCCCGGATACACGTTCAATAAATTTCGCCTCCTTATAGTACCTCCACAAATCACTTATATCTTTCTTTTTTACGCTGTCTGAACGGGGCGGGTTTCGACAGCGAATATATCCGTTTTTCAACAGATATCATTTTAAATGATATATTACCACAGACACGATTTTCTGTCAATAATTTAAAACAATAAATTTCCCGTCAATATTCGACATATCTTGCCAAATAACATTATGAATGATATACTATGTAACAAACAGATTGGAGCGTGATTATGTGATTTCGGGCGAAATAAAGCGTTTGCGCACGGAGCGTGGCATATCTCAGAAGGAAATGGGGGAAAGGCTCGGTGTGGGTCAGTCTGCCGTTGCTATGTGGGAGCGCGGCACAAACAAGCCTTCCTACGACATATTGCTCGCAATAGCTGAGCTTTTTGGCGTGAGTGTCTCGGTGCTTACGGGTGAGGAGAATGTGTCGATGCGTATTCCTGTTCTCGGCAAGGTTCAGGCAGGGCTTCCGTGCACAGCCACAGAGGATATTATCGGCTATGAGGAAATGTCTGCCGAGGAATCCCGTTACGGTGAATTTTTCGCTCTTAAAATACGGGGCAGGAGTATGGAGCCGCGTTTTGTAGAGGGTGACACGGTTATCGTCCGCCGCCAGAGCAGTGTCGATAACGGAGACATAGCGATAGTTCTTGTCGGAAGCGAAGAGGCTACCTGCAAAAAGTTTTACCGGCACAGCGACGGTATTACGCTTGTTTCGTTAAACTCAGAGTTTGAGCCGATGCACTTTTCTCCGGAGGAGCTTAAATATATGAAGCTTGAGGTTATTGGTAAGGTTTGCGAGCTTCGTGCAAGATTTGGATAAAACAAGTCCGCCCTTTAGGCGGACTTGTTTTATCCAAAAAATAACTCATTGCCGGCTACGTACTTTTTTACACCGAACACGGCTTCAATAATGCCGGAGTCCATACAGTCATCACGGCTGCCATAAAAGGCAAGTGAGCCGTCTTTTATGACCGCAACATTGTCGGCATACTTCATGGCATAGTTTAAGTTGTGCATGACGACAAGAATTGTCTTTTTGTATCGGCTTTTAATTTCCGTAAGTGTATCCATCAGCGCACGTTCATATTCCATATCAAGATATGTTGCAGGTTCATCCAGTAGCATAATCCGAGTGTCCTGCGCAAGTGTCATGGCAAGGTATGCCTTTTGCCTTTCGCCGCCGGAAAGCTCGTCAACAAAAGTATCAAGCATATGAGAAACCCCTGTTTCCTCTGCGGCAAACATACATTTCTGAATATCTGTTTTTGTGGCGCGGTGCCCTATATCCGTATACGGACTTCTGCCGAGTGCAATGAGTTCTCTTACAGTGATGTGCGGAGAGGCGAGACACTGCGGAAGAAATGAAATATACGAAGCTCTCTCCCTCGGTGGCATAAGAGCAATATTGCGACCGGAATAGAGGATTTCACCCACATACGGAACGGTTTGATTTATACATTCACAAAGTGTTGATTTCCCACAGCCGTTTTTTCCGATAACTGCCGTAACGGTATGCGGCTTGAGTGAAAAGCTTATATCATTAAGCACCGTTTTATTTTTGCGTTTGGCGGTAAGGTGTTTTATTTCAAGCACGGTATCCCCTCCTCAAGAGAAGAATGAGAAAGAACGGGGCACCTATTGCCGCCATTACTATTCCTACGGGGATTTCGGTAGGAGCGACAACTGTTCTGCCGAGAAGGTCGGCAAGAATAACGAGGCTGCCGCCGACAAACGGCGATGCGAGAATGCGCCGACGTATACCTCCGCCTACGAGAAGCTTCGTCATGTGAGGAACAATGAGTCCG
>JAFQSU010000074.1 GCA_017409405.1 Oscillospiraceae bacterium
AGAGTTAGTCCTGCTACATTAAAAAAGAACCTGGCGTTGATCAACGCCAGGCCCAAGAAGGTTTTACATTATCAAAAACCAGCTGATTTGTTTGAATTCTCTCTGTCTAAGTGTTGCACTTAGTTTGACAATTCATCTACTGTATTCAATAATATTCTTAGAAATCGACTTCTGTATCGTAGTAGCAGCACTTGAGGAGCTTTTCCATCTCTTCCTGATTCGGCTGGCGCGGATTTGAGCCTGTGCATGCGTCTGCGATAGCGTTCTTTGCAATTTCCGGAAGTCTTTCGAGGAAAATGTTTTCCGGAACAAAGCCCTGCTCTGCCGGGAAGCTGTCTGCACCGTAGTTCTTGATGCACTGCGGAATGTTGAGAGCCTCATTCATCTTGCGGAGGTATGCAATGAGGTTTGCAATCTTTTCTGCATCAGTTGTGCCGCCGAGACCTAAGCTGTCTGCGATTGTGCCGTAACGCTTTGCGGCAGCTTCGTTCTTTGCGTTGTATGCAATGACCTTCGGGAGATACATGGCATTTGCGGCACCGTGGATGATGTGTGCGCCGAGGTCTTCAAAGATTGCGCCTGTCTTATGAGCCATTGAATGGACGATACCGAGAAGAGCGTTGGAGAAAGCCATACCTGCCATGCACTGAGCATTGTGCATTTTAGCACGCTTATCCATATCGCCGTTATAGGAATCGACAAGGTTTTCGTCAATCATCTTGATTGCGTGAAGTGCGAGCGGATCGGTGTAGTCGCAGTTGGCTGTGGAAACGTATGCCTCAACTGCATGAGTCATTGCGTCCATACCTGTGTGTGCAACGAGCTTTTTGGGCATTGTTTCTGCAAGCTCAGGGTCAACGATTGCAATATCCGGGGTGATTTCAAAGTCAGCAAGCGGATACTTGATACCCTTTTCGTAGTCTGTGATAACAGAGAAAGCAGTGACCTCGGTTGCCGTACCGGAAGTTGACGGGATTGCAACGAAGTGAGCTTTTGTACGAAGCTTCGGAAGACCGAAAACCTTGCACATGTCTTCAAAAGTTGTTTCGGGATATTCGTATTTAATCCACATTGCTTTAGCGGCATCAATCGGAGAACCGCCGCCCATAGCTATAATCCAGTCGGGCTGAAACTTTGACATTGCCTCTGCGCCCTTCATTACCGTATCAACGGAAGGATCGGGCTCGATGCCCTCGAAAAGCTCAACCTTCATACCTGCTTCTTCGAGATAGGAAACTGCCTTGTCGAGAAAGCCGAATTTTTTCATAGAGCCGCCGCCGACGCAAATCATTGCGCGCTCACCGCGAAGCTCCTTGAGAACTGCAAGAGAGCCTTTACCGTGATAGAGGTCTCTCGGAAGTGTAAAACGTGCCATTTCAGAATTCCTCCTGTATAAAAAATAATATAAAAAGTGTGATAAGAAATAAAGGAGAAAGAAATTCCCCAACCATCATCGTTAATATTATAACATATATCTTTCTACTTTCAATAGCTTTTTGTTATAACTTTAATTAGTAAAAAAGTGCCCTTTTGGGCACTTTTACCATAACGTTAGATTCTGTCAATTGTAGGCTTTACAACGAAGCTTGAATCAAGCGAGGACACTGCCGTGACAACCATATCCGTGACAATATTGTCGGGAGCGGGATAGTCCATCGGTATAACAACATCGAACACAATATTTTTAAAATCGGAGCCGGGAACGATTCTGAAATCATGCATTGAGAAAGAAGCATCAAGGAGGCGCAAAGCATCAAGAACAGAGTCGCGGATAGCGGAGACCTCTTCGTTTTCGACCTCAAGAGGGTCCATATGGATAAGAATCTCGATACCGAGCTTTTTTGAAACTTCATTTTCTATCAGGTCAACCACGGCGTGGCTGTCTATGACGCTTTCGCATGAAGAAACTTCTGCGTGGAGTGATGCAAACATCCTGCCGGGACCGTATTCGTGTACGATAAGGTCATGGATGCCGAGGATTTTGTCATAGCCGAGAACCTCATCGTGTATCTTTCGGACGATTTCAGGGTCAGGAGCCGTGCCGAGAAGCGGCGTAAGTGTGTTGCGGATGATGCCGATACCTGCCCAGATTACAAGGAGACTTACAAGTATTCCGATGTATCCGTCTATCGGAATGCTTGTAAATTTTGATATTATGACAGAGAAAAGTGTGACGGAGGTGGCAAGAGCATCCGAGATGCTGTCGGCAGCAACCGCAGCCATTGTCGCAGAATCCATCTTCTTTCCAAGCTTTCTGTAAAAAGAATTAAGCCACAGCTTCACGCATATCGAAGCAGAAAGACCAATAACAACAAACGGAGAATACACCGAGCGCTCACCCGAGAAAATCCTCAGAACGGATGTTTTGCCAACCTCAAAACCGACGAGAAGAACGAGAAAAGCAATCAAAAGACCGCAGACGTACTCCATTCTGCCGTGACCGAAGGGGTGCTCACGGTCTGCAGGCTTTGAGGAAAGCTTAAAGCCGACAAGTGTTACAATGCTTGAGGCACTGTCTGATAAGTTGTTTACGGCATCGGCAGTTATGGCGATGCTGTTTGAAAGAATACCGAGGATAAACTTAAGGGTAGCGAGCGCGGTATTGCTTATTATACCGACAATGCTTGATATAATGCCGTATCTTGTACGCACGGCAGGGTTTGACGTGTTTTCAGAGTCTTTTATGAAAAGGCGGACTATAAGTTCAGTCATTTGAAAATCACAAGCCTTTAAAAATGAAAATTATTTGAGCAGAGCACGGCGAAGATGTACAAAAGCATGCTTGCGAAGAAGCTTGCCGGGCGTTGTGGTAAATTCGTACTCGGGCGCAAGCGTGTGCATGAAACGGGCAAAAATATCGCCTGTGACCTTTGTTTTATAAGAGAGCTTCTGCGAGTTTTCGCTGTCGATAAGTCCGAGCTTTGCGGCGACGCAGAATGAAATAAAATAAGGATGCTTCTCTGTTACACCGTAACGCTTTGCAACGGAAGCGCATGCTTCTTCTGTTACATATCCCGAATCCACATAATTACGGTAAGCCGTAAGAACCTCTGACGGAGAGGTTGCCATTTCAACAAGCTCGCCGAAGGTGAGAAGCCGCATGGGTAAAAGAGTGTTGTTGCGGTATGCTACGGTATAGCCTGCATTTGCAAGACATTGGGCATCTTCGTTTTCACAGTCTGCAAATGCCGAAACGGAAAGAAGCTCGGAGACGGGAATGACCTCATATCCGTATTTCTGCAGCAGCTCAAGCTGATAAGGCAGAGCCGCGGCAACAGGGGTGTGACGTGACATGCTGTAGCCGTCCTTCTGGAAAATTATCTGACCGTTGAGCGCCTCGGGGTTTTCCTCAAGCGCACGGCGTATGGGCTCTACCATAACCTCGACGTCCTCTTCAAAGTCACCGCAGGACGGAAGCCAGCCGCCACCGTCAAAGCTTGCCGCAAGATAGTTGTATCCGGCATAGCGGTATGCATCATATGAGGTTTTGCCGTCGGGGATTTTATCGACATAGTGAGGCGGTCGGGAAAGCTTCATCTTATAGCCGTGACTGTCAAGGAGAAGCTTATCAAGCTCCATGATGTCGTTTATGACCTCATGTAAATTGTTAAAGCATGCCCTTGCACCGTATACAACCTTCATTTTTCCGAAAAGGATGTGACGGTAGCCGTGGTTTGTGATTTCGTGTCCGCCTGAGAGGATTCGTGCGATAAGGTCAGGACGGTTTTTGGCACCTGCACGGACATCACTGTTTATATCGGGATAGTGGTCGTATTTAACGCCTCCCCACGAGAATGAACCGTGTGTTCCTGCCTCGTCGGGATAGTTGAACTCGGTTGTTCCGATAACGTCAAACGTACCTCGTGCGCCAAAGCTCTCAAGAGTATTCAGAAGGTGCGGAGTAAGCCCCTCGTCGGTGATTTTTGGATTTGTTGCGATATCTGTCGGCCCGTCATCAAAGGTCATGGCGACAACACGACGACCTTTGGGAGGGTATACCCTTTCTATTCTCCTCGTCGGAGTTAAAAATTCGCAGTCATGTGCTTTTTGATATTCCTTGAGAACATGCTTTGCACGGCGTGCCAGATCATACAGAATCATGCTTTATCCTCCTTTGCGAATACATCAATGTATCCACCCTCAAATTTTGGTGTGAGTCGGTTCTTTATTGCAGTATATATATATGCAAGATTGATTTTAATAAGCTTACCGTACAGCTTTTCCGTGCGGTACATATACATTTTGCAACGAAATACTTCAAACGGTGATGCGGCACCGGCAAATACACGACCGCGGCACGACAGAAGCTCTGCTTTGAGTCGGTCTTCAAAGTCGGGCTCGCTCATGGCAGATTCGGGAAGGTCACATTCCCAGTATGACGTACCTACTTCACCGGGGGAGTGGGCATCGCTTCCTGCAGAAAAGGGCTTTTTCAGCTCACGGCACAACCGGAGAGCAGCAGTGTTTGCACCTTTTATGCGTGAATATACGACACGCGAATTGAAAACCTCTATGCCGTCAAGCTGTTCAAAAAGAGCCTTGGAGCGAGGGCGGTTCGGAGCGAACGGATGCGCTAAAAACACAAGTGCGCCCTGGTCATGTGCCGCTTTGCAGATATCACGCCAGTAAAATCTTCCGTACTCGTCGCGCGAAAGAGATTCGTTGATATGCTCCTTCATAAAGTAGACAACAAGATGTCCGACATCGGTAGAGAATTCGCAGGATGGGATGATGTAAAAATTTTCACGCTGCCGATGGTGACGGAAGGCGTTGTGGTCTGCTGTTGCAACGCCTGAAAGACCTGCCGCACGTGCGGCCTTGACAAGCTCGTCTGATGTCATTTTTGAATCGTATGAGAGATTTGTGTGAACATGTAAATCGAATTTCATAAATATGCTTACCTCACGATGCTGTCGGTTTTTTTGAGAGCCTGCCGAAGATATGCAAGCGATGACTTTATATCACGGATGTCAAGTACTCCGTCGGAGATTTTCGGGTTAAGAAGCCCTGCAAAAAACGAAAACGTAAATTTTAACTTGCTTTTGCTTTTCTTAAAATATGCAGGGAATGAAAGCAAATCCTGAAGAAGGAAGCGCATTTTATGCCCTACATTATATTTTGCGGAAAATGAAGTATACGGGCTTGCAGTCTTTCCGCGCGATGCCTCATAAAGCGCGAGGGAAATATTGCATCCGGAATTTGGTGCAAGAGCCGAGCTTCCCCAGAAGCGCGGATTTATTTCCATGAGATAAAATCCGGTTTCGGGACTGCCTTTGAATTCTACCATTGCAACGCCGGTCCACTTGAGCGATTTTAGAAGCTTTATCGCATAATCGGCAAGCTCGGGAATATCTGCACTTTCACAGAAGCAGGACGGACCGCCCGAGGCAGGATATTCGCGCAGTCTGTGGTGACAGAAAATTTCAAGAGGCTCGCTGTTTTTATCGAACACTGCCGAAACTCCGTAGCCGTCTCCGAGAATGTACTGTTGCACAAGAATGTTGTCATCAAGTGCGGAAAGACGTGTGAAGTGAGTAATAAACTCATCTTGCGTTTTTACTATTTTATATCTGTCATCAGGAGAAAGCCCAAGCATTTCTCCGCGCGGAAGCTTTATAACTGCCGGATATGCTATACGGGACGCAAGGGAGCCAACCGTTTCGCCGTCTTTTAAAAAGGTGGTTTCGGGAACGGGGATACCCACTCCTTCGGCATATGGGATAAGGCGTGACTTGTCGTTTGCAAGCTCAATTGAGTCAAGAGGGGGGAGTGCAACATCGGCAAACTCTGATACTTTTTCGGAGACCCTGCAAAGCTCAAGAAGCGATGAGATGCCGACAGGTATGATTACGGGACGAAGGTCGAGACCGTCGGCAATGTTTTTTAAATCTGCAAGAAACGCAGAAGGAGAAGCTGTTGCATCGGAAATAAAGATGTTTTTCGATGAGTGCGCAGAGTAAAAACCGAGTGCTGCACCGGGCTTGCATACACTGCGCTCGGTGCATATGACGGGGATACCGGATTTTCCGAGAGAGCGTATTACAGGTAAGCTCATGCGGTATCTTACATCGGTAACAATGGCAGGGTTCACAGTTGTCACACCTCATTACTAAATAATACATATATTTTACCACATTTATCATTTTCTTACAAGTCAAAGCATTATAAGAAAATGTATGAGCAAGCTCAAATGAAGTAAGATATAATAAAAAACTATATCTGTCGTAAAGTCATTTGTTATAAATATATGATGGAAAAGCTCTTGTTTATTGTGAAAAATTGATGTATACTATGTTATAGGTAAAAATATACCATACATATTAACGGAGGGTTTTAAAATGGGAAAAGTTAGAGTTCTTCTCATCGGTGCCGCGTTCTCCGCGGACCTGCACGCAGAGGGCTATGCCCGTTGCGGCGACATTGCAGAGCTTGTAGCAATTTGTGACAAGGACACAAACCGCGTAAAGACTCTTGCAGACAGATACGGTTTTAAGGATTATGCAGTATATGACGACATGTTCAAGGCTATTGAAGAAGTAGACTGTGATGTTGTCGATATATGCCTGCCGAACTTTCTTCATCACGATGCTGCACTTGCGGCGTTCAAGAAGGGTCGTCATGTTATAAGCGAAAAACCCCTTGCAACAACTGTTGAGGATGCAAAGGAAATGCTCGATGCTGCAGAAGCTGCAGGCAAGAAGCTTTACTATGCTGAAGACTGGCTCTTCGCTCCGGCTCTCAACCGTGCACTCGAAGTTATCGACGAAGGCGCAATCGGCAAGCCGATGTTTGTCCGTGCTCGTGAGTGCCACAACGGTTCACACTCTCCGTTTGCTCAGACAATCAAGTTCTGCGGCGGCGGTTCGATGGTTCATCTCGGTGTTCATCCGGTCTGCTTTATGCTCGCACTCAAGAACAACCGCTGGACAGAGGTTGTTGCCATGACTTCCGGCGGCGGTGAAAATAACCTTCGTCATAAGACAATGGAAGGCGAAGACTGGGGTGCTGCGCTCATGCGTTTTGAAGACGGCACAACAGCACTTTTAGAAGCAAACTACGTATCAGAAGGCGGTATGGAGGACGTTATCGACTTTTACGGCGACCAGGGCTGTCTCCATGTAGACCTTACATTCTCGAGTGCTCTTAACCTTTTCTCAATTCCGGGTGCAAAGTACACGGTTGAGAAGGCAGATATAACAACAGGTTGGTCAAAGCCGGCTGTTGACGAAAAGTTCAACCTCGGTTATGTTAACGAAATCCGCCACTTCATGGAATCCGCACGTGACAACAAGGACGCAAAGGTTGGTCTTCGCGGCATTGACGGATATGAAGCAATCAGAGTTATTAACCTTATCTACAAATCAGCACGCGAAGGCGTAGCTGTTAAGAATGACAGACTTTAATATTTATTAAGGAGGATAAACGGTATGACAGGCAATTTTAATCTTCCGGTAGAAATCGCCGGCGTAAAATTTCGTAACCCCTTCTATGTAGCTTCCGGCCCGACCACAAAGTCGGTTGAGCAGCTCAAGAAAATCGAAGAGTGCGGCTGGGGTGCAGCTTCCATTAAGCTCACAATCGATCCGGCTCCGTACATCAACCGTCTTCCGCGTTACGCAATCTTCAAGGATCGCAACGCTCTCTGCTTCACGGTTGAAAAGCGTCTTAAGTTCGCTGAGGGTCTCCAGCTTATGCGTGATGCAAAGAAGGAACTCAAGGGCGACCTCAAGCTTATGGCAAACATCACCTATGCAGGTGACAAGGGTGTTGACGGCTGGGTCAACATGGCTGTTGAATTTGAAAAGGCAGGCGCAGACGTTATCGAGCTTAACATGTGCTGCCCGAACATGTCCTTCAATCTCCAGCTTTCACAGGGCGATGACAACGCATCTAAGCAGAAGACCGGCGCAAGCCTTGGTCAGAACGCAGAGGCTGTTTCTGAAATCGTTCGTGCAATCAAGAAAGAAATTTCTATTCCGCTTTTCGTAAAGCTCACTCCCGAGGGCGGCAAGATTGCTCAGGTTGCAACTGCTCTTTATGCAGCAGGCGCAGATGCTGTCGGTGGCACATCAAACCGTATGGCTATTCCGCCGCTTGATCTTGAGCATCCGGAAAGAGCTCCGTATCATCTCCAGGATGAAATCTCCATGTCCTGCCACTGCGGCTCATGGGTAAAGCCTCTTGCTCTCCGCGATACATACGAAATCCGTAAGGTCAACGGTCCTGAGCATAAGATCATGATGGCAGGCGGTGTCCGCAACTGGCGTGATGCTTGCGAAATGTTCATGTGCGGTGCTGATATGGTTGGTATCTGCTCCGAAACTCTTATCTCCGGTTATGACTTTATCGGTGACCTCATCGACGGTGTCCGTGACTTTATGGACAGCCACGGCTACAGCAACACACGCGAAATGCGCGACCTCATCATTCCGCATGTCCGCACAGCTGCTGACGTCACACTTTATAAGGGCTATTCACATATTAAGGGCACACTCGCTGCTCCCTGTAAGAGCGCATGTCCTGCAAATGTTCCGGCACAGGCTTATGTCAACATGATTGCAAAGAAGGACTACAAGCGTGCATACGAGCTTATCGTCGGTGCAGCTCCGCTCATGGGCATCTGCGGCGTCGTCTGCAGCCATCCGTGTGAGCTTTCATGTACCCGCGGTATCACAGGCCGTTCCATCCAGATTCGTGACCTTAAGAGATTCACTCTCGAGCAGGCTAAGAAGAACGGCTGGAAGCCCGACCTCGTTAAGGCAAAGGCAAACGGCAAGAAGATTGCTGTTATCGGTTCCGGTCCTGCAGGTATCTCCGCTGCATTCTACCTTGCAAAGGCAGGATATAGTGTAACCGTATTTGAAAAAGAAAGCTATCTCGGCGGTATGCTCCGCTTTGCTATCCCTAACTTCCGTCTCGATAAGAGCCTTATCGACGATGAAATCGCAGTTCTCAAGGAGCTCGGCGTAGAGTTCAAGACAGGCGTTATGTATGGTAAGGACATCACAGCTGAGAGCCTTAAGGCAGAAGGATTTGCATCCGTATTTATGGGTGTTGGTGCTCAGGCAGGACGTCTTCCGGGTGTACCGGGCGAGGATGCAAAGGGCGTATTCAATGCTGTTGACTTCCTTAAGGACGTATATGATGGCAAGAAGATTTCTATCGGTGACGATGTAGTTATCCTCGGTGGTGGCTTTACTGCTGTTGACGCTGCTCGTACAGCACGCCGTCTTGGCGCAAAGAACGTCTACATCGCTTATCGTCGCACACGTGATGAGATGCCGGCTACTGCAGAAGAAATTGCAGAGGCAGAGGCAGAGGGCGTAAAGATTATGTACCTTGTTGCTCCGACAGAAATCGTTGCAAAGAACGGCAAGGTTTCCGCTATCAAGATGACAACTCAGGTCCTCGGAGATTCCGATGCAAGCGGTCGCCGCCGTCCTGAAGCTGTTTGCGGTGCTGAGTTCACACTCAAGTGTGACACTGTTGTTGCTGCTATCGGTCAGATTCCGTGCACATGCGCAACAGAAGGCCTCAAGACAACAAGAAGCGGTATGATTAAGGTTGACGAGTGGAACTCCGTTGACGGCTTTGTATACGCAGGCGGTGACGCTGTTGAGGTTCGCAACATCATTTCCGCTGTTGCTGACGGTCGTCGTGCAGCATACTGCATCGACTTCAAGCTCTCTGACGGCAACCCGAAGGTTGAGGTTGTTAACATTGCTGATACTGTCGATCCGTACGCTGTTCTCCGCCGCAACCCGTACTTTACGGATAACGGTGCTGTTGACCTCGATACAAAGGCAGGCGCAGAGAGAGTTAAAAACTTCGATACCTTCCGTCGCGTAATGACAGAGGACGAAGCTGTTAAGGAAGCATCACGCTGCTTGAAGTGCGGATGCGGTGAGGGTTGCCAGCTCTGTAAGCAGATATGCACAGACTTTGCTGTTGAAGTTGTCGCAGACGACACAATGCAGATTAACAAAGACAAGTGCGTTGCTTGCGGTATGTGCTACAACCGTTGCCCGAACGGCAATATCGAAATGATTGATCTTGGTATCAAGGCATAATTTCGGCATAAATTAAATTTCGCGCGTGCGTTTCGGATAATCGGAACGCACGCGTAAAAGCATGTTGAGGTATAATTATGAAATTATATATAAACGGTGAGTTCCATGCGATGGATATTTCAAGAAACGTTTATTCCGGGCTTCTTGAAAATGAAGGTGAAATAGCTGACATCGGAGATGCTTCAGAGCTTATAAAAAAGTATCCCGATGCAGAGATAGTTGACCTTGACGGAAAGTGCGTCATTCCGGGTATCATTGATACCCATGCACATATTTTCACATCGGCATACAGCGAAAAAACATGGGAGCTGTATATACCGAAAAGCGTAAAAGAGCTTCTTGAGAATCTCGCATTTCGTGTAAAAAACGCAAAACCGGGGGATTGGATTGTATATAAAAACACATATCCTCTAAGAATTTCAGAGCTTAGATATCCTACACTTTCTGAGCTTGACGCAGTGGCTCCCGAAAACCCCGTTGTTGTAGACGGATACTATTCGTCACAGCTCAACACAAAGGCAATCGAAACAATCGACTTTGAGAAGCTCCCCGAAAGTGCATCTATGGAGTATGATGAAGACGGAAAACTGACGGGTCTTTTCAAGTGTTCCAATACTTATATAACAAGCTTTGCAGACTTCGGCAGCGGAGACGAGAAAGAAGCACTCGTAAACCTTATGCGTGAATACAACAAATGTGGTATTACCATGGCGGTAGAGGCAATGAGTGCGGTTCCGTATCTTAAGACAATGAAAGAGGTATATGACGAAGGTCGGCAGACTATCCGCATCCGTCATACTATGCTTGCGTTTGAAAATGTTGCAAAAGAAGCGACTGAGCTTGACCTCGGAGACCGTGATTTCACACGTGTCTGCTTCCTCAAAAATCTGCTTGACGGCGGTTTTTTGACCGGAACTGCCTATATGGAGTATCCGTATAAAAATGAAGGACTCAAAAATATTTTCGGTATAGATACACATGGTGAAGCTGAATACGGTATAGTACAATGTGATACCGAAAAGCTTTGTGAAAGTATAAGACTTGCCCGTAAATACGGTTTGCAGTACGGTGCACACTGTGTCGGAAGCGGAGCATCGAAAAAGCTTCTTGATGCGTATAAAATCGTAAACGCAGACTCACCGCTCAAGGGAGAACGCCACTCGCTCATTCATGCGGATTTCATGGATGATGCGGCGATTGATGAGGCAAACGGGATGGGGATTTCAGTGCTTTTCCAGCCGGCATGGCACTATATGGATGCCCCTGCTCTTGGGTATGTTCTTGATGAGCGTGATGCATGCCGCTTTATGAAGTACAGCACCATTTTAAAGGCAGACCTTGCGGCAGCGGGAAGCGACCATATGGTTAAGCACGACCCCGATGAATCGGTAAATCCGTACAATCCGTTCACGGGCATGTACAACATGATTACCTGCCGCGCCCGCGACGGCAAGGCATACGGCGAAGAAAGCCGAGTAAGCCGTGATGCGGCCCTTGCATCATATACGAGCGAGGCTTCAAGAGTGTGCTTTGATGAAAATCTCATAGGGACACTCGCGGTCGGAAAACGTGCAGACTTTGCGGTGCTTGATAAAAACTATTTCACTTGCCCCGAAGAAGAAATTCCGGGCATACGCTCACAAATGACCGTTGTAGACGGAAAAAGAGTCTGGTAAGAAAGTAAAAATCTCCGGAACATATCATGTGTTTCGGAGATTTTTTGTGTTTTTTCGACAGCCTGTTGATTATTTTATGATTGCCGCAACACGGGAAGCTGCTTTTGCTGTGTAGCTTTTTACGTCACGAACGGTTTCACCGTCAACCTGAAGTGAGCATGGATTATCATACTCAATCGTAACTTCCTTGGCATGGTGTATCTCAATATATTTTTTGAACCTTACATGAGTTCCGCTGAAAACAGTAGGAAGAATGCGAAGCAGGCGGAATTTGCCGCAGCCGTGAACAACAACAACGCTTAAATCTTTTTGCTTGCGGTTGCGCTCGGGAGCCGCCATCATGCCACCGCCGAAGAACCTGCCCTTCATGACAGGGGTGAGCCATGCGTTGGTGTACTGCTTTGCAACACCGTCGATAATAACCGTTGCATTTCTCGGACGGAAGCTGAAAAGAATGGCTTTAACGGCAAGGGAAGTGTAGTTGATTTTTTTCTTTTTTGTCCTGCGGAGATTGTTGCCGACCTCACATACATAGCCGTCAAGACCGTAGCCGATACCGTTTATAAATCTTCGTTTTTCTTCTCCGATGTACAAGTAAGGGAAGTCGGAAATATAGTCATTTATGCGGAAAGGCTCTGAGCCGTTTGGCTTGTCAAGGTCACGCAGAAAGTCGTTGCCGCTGCCTGTTGCATAATAGAAAAGATTATTCTTAATGTCAAGGCCGTCAATGTTGTTGATAAAACTGTTAAGCGTGCCGTCTCCTCCGCAGATGATAACATCATCGTCATCATCAAGATTTGAGAAAAAGTCTGCAAAATCTGTGATTGCAGTCACATCAATATAAATAAGTTCAATGCCGATGTAGTGGGCATCAAGTTTTTTCGCGGAAACAAGTCCTTGTTCATCTCCTGCGAGGGGATTGTACAAAATATATTTTTTCATCAGCAAACATCCTCATGTCAAAATATGCAAAACTACGTATATTATAATCGAAATTTGTGCTAAATTCAAGTGTTTTTGCCATTAAAAGTCTTGTAATGGATTTTGATTGGGTGTATAATATAAAGCAACATATGAAAGTGAGGACTGATTATGAAATTCGATGTGCATTGTCATGCGTTTCCGAGTCACGGCTTTATAAAAGGCGGAGGAAAGCTTGGCGAGTCTTATTTTTTGTCTGTCGAACAGCAACTTGAAATGTTCAAGCTTCATGGAGTCGATGCAGGTCTGCTTCTTCCGCTTATTCATTATGAGATTGTTCCCTACGTACAGAAGGTAAAGGAAATAGAGGAAACCGCAAAGAAATATCCGGACAAGTTTATATATTTTATGAACCTTGATCCCCGTATGTTTTTCCGCAACCCAAAGGCTGATTTTTCGAGGCTTATCGAATATCATCTTGAGCGAGGTGCACGCGGAGTCGGAGAGATGTGTGCAAACCTTCCGTGGGAGCATCCGCTCATGGATAACATGCTTTTCTATATTAACAAATACAAGCTTCCGCTGACGATACATATTTCCCCTATCCCATATTATACTTACGGCATTTATGATGACCATAATCTTTCGGGACTTGAGCGTGTACTTAACAAATATCCCGATATAAAATTCTTTGGTCATTCTGCCGAGTTTTGGAGTCGCATTTCCGGCGATGACCAGTACCGTGGATATCCGACAGGTTCGATTGAACCGAATGGCCCCGTTGTACGGCTTCTCGAGACATATCCGCATCTGTACGGTGACCTTTCTGCCGGAAGCGGTCTTAACGCCATGACACGTGATCCGGCGTTTACTGCCGGTTTTCTGGAGAAGTTCCAGGATCAGCTCATGTTCGGTCTTGATTTCTGTAAGCTGGTTCCGGAAGAAGAAATGACGTTGTCAAAGCTTATGGACGGTCTTCTTGCAGACGGCACTGTTTCGAAAACGGTATACGACAAAATCTGCTGGAATAACGCCGCAAAAAACCTTGGCTTCAAGACTGTCGAAGAGCAGGAAAAACAGGGGGGTATAACGTTATGAAAATGAAAAAGTTCGATATCCACTGTCATGTGTATAAGGAAAAAGGCTTTCCCAGACCTGATGGCTCGTTTTATGCTTTGCCCGAGGATATGCTCAAAATTTTTGAAAAGAAGAACGTCGCACGAGGCGTAATTCTCCCTGAGGTGCATTACGAGGCAAGTATGACGGGAGAAGTTCAAAACGTTGAGGAGGTTGCGGAAATTGTCGCACAGTACCCCGATAAGTTCTATTTCTTTATGAATCTTTGTCCGCACAGCTTCTATAAAAACCCAGAGGCAGACTATTCTGAGCTAATTGAGTATTATCTCAATATGGGCGCACTCGGTGTCGGTGAGATGTGCGAGAATATGACCTTCTATGATCCGCTTATGGATAACATGCTTTTCTATGTGAACAAGTACAAGCTTCCGTTCACAATCCATATGACACACAAGGAGTTCGGGGATTACGGACTGCGTGACGACGAGAACCTGAGTGGTCTGGAAAGCGCATTGCAAAAGTGGAAGGACATTACTTTTCTTGCTCATTCCGGAGATTTTTGGGTTGAGATATCGGGTGATGACTACCACACGGGATATCCGAAGGATAAGGTTGTTCCCGGCGGACGTGTAGTTGAGCTTATGCGCAAATACCCGAATCTTCATGGCGATTTGTCAGCAGGCAGCGGTCTTAACGCAATACGCCGTGACCGCGAGTTTGGCATACAGTTCCTCAACGAGTTCCAGGACAGACTTTATTTCGGTCAGGATATCTGTACACCTGACGGCAATATGATGCATTCTGAGTATCTCGATGAGCTTTTAGAGAATGGTGAGATAAGTCAGGAAGTCTATAACAAGGTTTGCTGGAAAAACGCAGTAAAGCTTTTGAAACTCGACCTTACCGAAGAAGACTTTAAACTTTAAAAGGAGAAATTACTATGAGAATAGAAACAAAAGCCATACATGAGGGCTGGAAGCCCGGAAAGGGCGAGGCGAGACAGGTACCTATTTCTCAGAGCACAACATTCAAGTATGATACAAGTGAGGAAATGGGCAAGCTCTTTGACCTTGAGGCAGAAGGCTATTTTTACACAAGACTCCAGAACCCGACAAATGATGCGGTTGCGGCGAAAATCTGCGCTATGGAGGGCGGCGTTGCAGCAATGCTTACATCCTCGGGTCAGGCGGCAAACTTCTATGCAATATTCAATATCTGTGAGACGGGAGACCATTTCATTGCATCATCTTCTATCTACGGCGGTACATACAACCTCTTTGGAACAACAATGAAAAAAATGGGCATTGAGTGTACGTTTGTTGACCAGACACTCCCCGAAGAAGAGCTTGCAAAATACTTCAAGCCGAACACAAAGGCTGTTTTCGGCGAAACAATAACCAACCCGACCGTTACGGTGTTCGATTTTGAAAAGTTTGCACGTCTTGCACACAGCCACGGTGTTCCGCTTATTGTTGACAACACGTTTGCAACGCCGGTAAACTGCCGTCCTTTTGAATGGGGTGCTGATATAGTTACTCATTCTACCACAAAGTATATGGACGGTCACGGCGTCGGTGTCGGCGGTTGCATTGTAGACAGCGGAAACTTCGACTGGATGGCACATGCCGACAAGTTTCCGGGTCTCACAACACCCGATGAGTCGTATCACGGTATTACGTATGCAGAACGCTTCGGCAAGGGCGCTTACATCACAAAGGCAACCGCTCAGCTTATGCGTGACTTCGGTTCTATCCAGTCCCCTCAGAATGCGTTTTATCTCAACTTAGGTCTTGAAAGCTTACATCTCCGCATGGAGCGTCATTGCTCAAATGCGCTCGCTGTTGCAAAGTTCCTCAAAAACCACGAAAAGGTTGCATGGGTACACTTTGCAGGTCTTGAGGGTGATGAATATTACGACCTTGCAAAGAAATACATGCCCAACGGTACTTGCGGAGTGCTTGCATTCGGCGTAAAGGGCGGCAGAGAAGCATCTATCAAATTTATGGATAAGCTAAAGCTTGCATCAATCGTTACGCATGTTGCGGATGCAAAAACGTGCCTGCTCCATCCGGCAAGCCACACGCACCGTCAGATGTCAGAGGAACAGCTCCTTGAGGCAGGGGTAAATCCCGACCTCATCAGACTTTCTGTCGGCATTGAAAACGTAGATGACCTTATCGAAGATTTAAAACAGGCACTTGACTAAAATAACAGAAAAAAATGTCTGACGCCAAAAGGCGTCAGACATCAGACTGTCGAAAAAGGCGCGAGAGCATAAGCGGAGAAAAAATAAAAGAGAGTTTTTTCGTAAAACAAACATTGACCAAAAGCAAATGCATGTATATTTAAAATCCCTTGAAGTGTCGAACTTCAAGGGATTTTCCGCTTATTTTGCCCGAATGTCACCTCTCGGAGTATACACATACGCCTTCGGGTTCCATTCGGACA
>JAFQSU010000075.1 GCA_017409405.1 Oscillospiraceae bacterium
AACAGCACTCTCAAATGTATTGTAACAAGCTCGGTACAGACCGGAAGCATTGTAAGTGCTCCAACCGCTTATGTTACAAAAGGCGATAACCTTGACGTACCTACCGGATTAGCCGGTGTAGCTCCTACAACTCTCGGCGGTAATGATTGCTATATAACCGGGACAACAACGGCTATGGAATGGAGTAAATACACCGATTTCCATTCTACTGAGGGAGCTTGCTCGGACGGACAGACTCAGGTTTATCACCCCGGAACATATTATGTTCGTTACAGACAAACTTCTACCTACAATGCCGGCACGAACTACGCAACTGTTATAGTTCCCGACTTTGGAGGAGCAGCTACCTATACCGTTTCTTTTGAAGCAAACGGCGGTACAGGTACAATGGCAGATGTAAATGGTGTTGCAGGAACTTATACTCTCCCTGAAAACGGATTTACTGCTCCTGACGGAAAACAGTTCAAGGCATGGGCTATTGGTAGTGTTGGTGGTACACAGAAAATGCCCGGAGAAAAAATCACAGTAAATGCTGATACCGTTATCTATGCGATTTGGGAAACTATACCGGTAACAACCTACACAGTATCCTTTGAAGCTAACGGCGGTTCTGTAACTCCTGCAAATGCTACAACAGAAGCAACAGGAAAACTCGCAACCTTACCTACACCGACAAGAAGCGGCAGCTACACATTTAAGGGTTGGTACACAGCTGCAAGCGGTGGTACACAGGTAACTGTTGATAAGGTTTATACAGAAAACACGACCATCTACGCACAGTGGAATTATACAGGCAGCACAGGCGGCGGTGGCGGTGTAAGCAAGTACACTATTAAGTTTGAAACAAACGGCGGAACTACTGTTGCAAACAAGTCTGTAACAAGAAACGCTAAACTTGCAGAGCCGACAGCACCTACAAAAGACGGTTTCAAGTTTGACGGCTGGTACACAGATAAGGAACTTAAAACTGCTTACGATTTCGATACAAAGGTAACAAAGAGCTTTACACTTTATGCAAAGTGGACTGAAATCGAAAAAGAACCCGAAAACGAGCCGGATAATACAGATAAGCATAACTGTCCGTCAGAAGTATTTGACGACCTTGATGTAAATGCGTGGTATCACGAAGATATTGACTATGCTCTTGACAACGGTATATTCAAAGGTGTAACAGAAAAAGAATTTGCACCAAACAACAACCTTACAAGAGCAATGATGGTCACTGTTCTCTATCGTGCAGAGGGCGAACCTGCTGTAAATAGCAGTATTCCTTTTGCAGACGTGGACAAGGGAGCATACTATGCAAATGCAGTTATCTGGGGACAGCAGAACGGAATCATCAAGGGCTATTCCGAAACCGAATTTGGTCCCGATGATAAGATTACCCGTGAACAGATTGCGGCAATTATGCACAGATACGCTCAGTATAAGGGTTATGATGTCAGCATAGGAGAAAACACAAACATTCTCTCTTATGACGACTTTGACAGCATTTCCGAGTATGCAATAGCATCTATGCAGTACGCTTGCGGCAGCGGCTTGATGAAAGGCAAAACAGCTTCAACACTCAATCCGAAAGATAATGCTACAAGAGCAGAAATCGCAGCAATCCTTCACAGATTTATTGAAGCAAATAAATAAATAAATAAATAGCAAAATTTCAAAGGGTGTACCGTTATCAAAACGGTACACCCTAACTTTATACCCATAGCGATTGAGTTCCTTTCAGTTAGTTTGGGTGTGGTAACTTTATTCTAACTTACTCAGTCGCTTTTTTCTATTTTTTCCTTCCTTCAGTCTCACATCAATTGTAACACCTACAAGACCGTTTGCAGAGCATCGCATTTCCGATGTTGAAAAACAGAAATACATGTGATATAATTTTACTTGTATATGTAGCTTTTGTAAGTGTTGTATATTTAAGAGGTAATGGATATGGCAATAACATACGAACGAAAAAAACAAAGACAAAATAATATTTTATATACCGTTGTTGCTGCAGTTTTAATATGTGTAGTGTTTTTTGCAATGGTTATATCCTTCTTTATTAAGGCCGAGAATGATGCTTATGAAATGCTTCATATCCAGACAAAACAGATTAAAGACGATCTTATTCTGCAGTTAAAATCAGACAGAGAAAATCTTGTTACTATGGCCAACTTCGCGGCAAAGCTTTATGCTGACGGAAAAAGCTATGGCCGTATGTTCGATTCTTTTAAGCCTATCGGCTTGTTTTCAAGAATCGGTATACTTAACCCGGATGGCACCTTTGTCACAAAGGACGGAGTCTATAATTTAAAAGGACAAATTTCATTTCAAGAGCAGGCAAGCCTTGGAGAATATATTACCGGGAGAACTTATAGCTATTCGATACCGGATGAACAGGTAGTCCGCAGTTCTGTTCCGATTCGTGTCGACGGAAAAACTGTTGGTATTATGTATGGCATTACCAAGATTGAAACTATCAATGAAAAATACAATAATATGGCAGAAGAGCTCGATGCGCAGCTTTTTGTTTATGATAAAGAAACGGGGAAATTTATAATAGATACAATAAATGAAAATCCCGGAGAATTATCTCAGCTTAAAACCCGTAAATATAACGAAGGCTACTCCTATGACGATCTCATATCAAATCCCAATGGATTTATTTCATTTGAATCAATCCGCACAGGAGAAGATTTATATGCTCATTATTCTACCATTGAAGACTTCAATTGGGGAATAATCCTTGCCCGTTATGAAACCCAGGTGTTTGAAGAAACTCATAAAATATCCAGTAATTTGCTTGCCATTTTTGCTGTTATTATTTTGATTTTGGCGGTTTATCTTGAATTGATATTAAAGAGCGAAAAAAACAGAGCAAGATTAAATTCAGAGTCTTCTGCTATCAGACATCTTCTCTTGGAAATAAACCAACAACATGAAAATATAAATTCAGCTTTAAAAAAAATAAAAGAATTCTCAAGTGCCCGTTCTTGCTTTTTTGCGGATACCGACGGAGAAGATTATTACTACATTAAACCCTCACTAAAAGAAAAATGTTTGGTCGGTGACGAAAGAAAATACTTTATCAGCGAGCTTTTCAGATATGCTGCAAACATTCATGCAGATGATTCATCTACCGGATTTATGCAAATTACTCCCAATAGTCATCTTTTAAAAACTAATCCGGAATTGTATCACTTTTTATTAAATCAAGGTATCAAAGATGCATCTTTTGCGATTATTGCTGACAAGAATAACCATGTCAGTATCTTAGGTACGATTAACCCGAAGAAAAGCTCTGCCATCAGAAAACTCGTTGAAGATGTTGTTGTCTGTTTCTCGATTGCCATATACAACAAAAAGCATCTTAACAAAACCGAGCTTGCAGCAATAACAGATTCCCTTACGGGAGCGTTAAACCGTGTTGCATATAAAAAGGATATTTTGTTGTTTGACGAAGAAAAACCTGAAGATTTTTCCTGCATTTATATTGATGTTAATGAACTTCACATCAGAAACAATAAATACGGACACGCCGCAGGCGATGAAATGCTTATCTACATTGCAAATTCATTGAAGGAAGTCTTCTTTGGTCAGTACATTTATCGTATGGGCGGTGATGAGTTTTTAGTGTTCGCAAAGAAAATCTCCCAAAATGAAGTTAAACAGAATATTGAGATTTTTACTGAGCAATTAAAAATCAAGGGATACCATGTAGCCATTGGCACATCCTACAGAACACAGAATACAAACTGTGAAGAAATGGTTCGCGAAGCCGAAATCAGAATGTATGAGGCAAAGGCTAAATATTATCAGGATAAAGAAAAGAAATGTGCCCCGAACGCAGATGATAAAGGTTATGTACACACAAAAACAGGCATAGTCGAAATTGATGCGATGATTTCTATTCTGAAAGAAAATTACAATGGAATATACCGTGTGAACTTAGATACAGACAAGGCGCATCGTATTTTAATGCCTGCTTACCTTGGTTATAAAGAAGATGAAGAACATTTTTCAAACCTTTTAACAAAGTATATAGATGATTCTGTTTCGCCTGAGTTCCACAGAGCAGTTATGAACTTTTTGAATTATGATGCTCTGAAAAGACAGCTTTTGGAAGGGAAGATACCCAGAATTACATATAAGAAGACTAACGGCGAAACTATCATCCTTAGTGTTTACAGATTAGGTGAGGAAGAAGATTCTGCAAATAATACACTTTGGGTTTTTGCAAGAGATTGAAAAGTTGCTTGACAAAGTAAGTTCATTGCGGTACACTTATAGAAGCTCAATATTTGGCAAAATCGGTGAAAACCGATGACGCAAAGCAAAGAGGCTAAGGTTTTAAACTATGCCAGTCCAGCTGCAATGATACAAGGTCGAGATGTAGGCTCTTGGTTGTTGCAGCTTTTTTTGTTTTTCACATAGCAGTGTTACCTTACATGTTATATAGCAACAATATAAGATTGATGAGGAATAAAAAAATGAGTGAGAATTTTCCTAAAAATTTAATAGGTTTTTTATCTGCCATAAAGCGTGGCACGAACGAGACTCGTCTTATTAAAAAAATAAGAGATGGATTGGAAAATAAAGAGTTTAAAATGCATCTCCAGTTTATAGTTGATAACAGAACTAAGAGGCTTGTATCAAGCGAGGCACTGTCAAGATGGGAAACATCTGATGGCGAAGTTATCATGCCCGGAAAATATATAGGTGTAATGGAGAAGTCGGGTTTAATAACCAAGTTTGATTACTATATGTTTGAAAATGTTTGCGATAAGCTAAGTAAATGGACTGATACGGATTTTGACGAAATTACAATATCTTGTAATTTTACGCGAATCACTATATCCGAAAAGGATTTTGTTACTAAAATAAAGGATATAGCAGAAAGGTACGAATTTGACAGAAGTAAACTGATAATAGAGATTACCGAAGATTCCATCGAGAAAAATTTGGATGTTGCAAGGCATAACATCATAAGGGCAAAAGAGCTGGGATTTCGTATTGCGTTAGATGATATTGGTGGTGGTTATACCTCACTAATTAGTTTATGCGAGTATAAAATTGATATGGTCAAAATTGACAGAGAAGTTCTCCTGCTCTCGAATGAAGAGCGTGGAAGGAAACTGTTTTTAGGAATTATATCGTTAATACACAAGCTTAATCTTAAAGTTGTATGCGAAGGCGTTGAAACAGAAGAACAAAATGCTTTAGTTTCGGAAAGTGAATGTGATTATATCCAAGGATGGTACTATTCAAAGGCTCTTCCTGAAAGCGAGGCAGAGAATTTTGCCAGAGAGTATATGAAAAAGTATTAAAAGGTGAATATAAGTGAAAAAACTTATAATACAACTGGTTAAATTTGGAATTGTCGGTGTAATTGCGGCTTTGATTGATTTGACCGTACTGACGGTTTTGAAAGAAGTTATGTATATTGACGTTCTGACAGCATCAGCAGGGGCTTTTGCTGTATCGGTTATAGCAAATTACATTTTAAGCATGCTGTTTGTTTTTAAGGGCGGCGAAAGGAACAAATTAAAGGAATTTCTTATATTTGTTGCTATGAGTCTTGGCGGACTCTTGTTAAATCAATTTATAATGTGGATCGGAACAGAAATAATGACTGCATACTATCTTTGGGTTAAGATTTTTGCTCTTGTTTTTGTTCCGATATACAATTTTATTACAAGAAAAATATTTTTGGAGAAAAAAGCTTCGAAGGAAGATAAACTATGAATAATAAATTTTCAAAGGATTTATACAGATACTATGGCGAAAAAGGCGAAAGTTTAGTTGGGAGACTTTTAAGACCAACAGAGCTTAAGTATATTGCACTTTTCAGAAAAGCAGAAAAATGCAGGTTTAAGCCTTTGAAATTATACTATACAGTTAAACTTAAGCTCATGTCTTATAAAACCCATATCCAAATACCGGCACGTACAAAAATTGATGAAGGCTTTTATATCGGACACAGCGGAAGAGTTATTATACATCCCGAGGCAGTTTTGGGGAAAAATATGAACATAGGCACGGGAGTGACCATAGGATATGAAAACCGCGGAGCGCGATGCGGTGCACCAACGTTTGAAGGCAATTGCTGGATTGGTACGAACTCTGTTGTCGTAGGTAATATTAAAATCGGCGAGGATGTAATGATTGCACCTTTGACATTTGTAAATTTCGATGTTCCGTCTCATAGCATTGTGATAGGGAATCCCGCGAGGATTATACACAAAGAAAACGCAACAGAACATTATATAGAAAACAGAGTATAAACATGGGAGGCTTGCCCGGGATGGCAACAAAGGATAACAGAATTAAATATAACTTGTTGTCAGGCGTTTTGTATCAAGTTGTCCTGATTGCCCTTAGCTTTCTTCTCCCAAGACTTTATCTTGAAAATTTCGGTTCTGAGGTTAATGGGGTCCTGTCTACAATAAAGCAGATTTTCGTGTATATGCTTTTACTTGAGTCAGGGGTGGGACTTGCTGCCACACAGGCATTGTATAAGCCTGTAGCCGAGAAAAATCATAACAAGATAAACTCTGTTATCTCGGCAACACATAGTTACTATGTTAAAGTCGGTGTAATGTATGCGCTTACCGTCCTTTTAATCGCCCTGGTGTATGAGTATATTATACCAACGGGCATTAAGCCCGGTGTGGTTTTCGGAATTGTAATACTCACCGCGCTTCCCCAGCTGTTCAGCTATTTTTTTCAAGCTAAATACAGAATTCTCCTGGAGGTTGACGGCAGAAAATATGTTATAACAAATTCCGAGACAATTCTTCAGCTGTTATCAAATGTTGCTAAAATACTTGTCATATTACTTACAAACAATCTTCTGCTTATGCAACTTTCGTATTGCATATTGTCACTTTTGCAGCTTCTCTACGTATATGTTCATGCAAAACGGAGATATAAATGGTTAAGCATTAAGACGCAGCCGGATTATGAGGCAATTTCTCAAAGGAAATCCGTTCTTGTTCATCAGATTTCGGGAATGGTATTTAACAACACAGATATTTTGCTTTTGTCCTTTTTATGCGATTTTAGAGTCGTTAGCGTTTATACTATTTATAACATCTTCTTTTCGCAGATTCAGACATTTATTACAAGCATCATTTCGGGTTTCAGTTTTGCTCTCGGTCAGATGTTCCATACTGACAGAACAAAATTTATGAAGGTATATGATGTCTATGAAACGTTTTATATTATGGCTACCTTTGTTATTTATACTTTGATGGCGGTATTTTTGCTTCCGCTTATCCAGATATATACAAAAGGAATAAACGATGCAAACTATACAAATTCGCTTTTGGTAATTCTCTTTGTCGTTATGAACCTCTTGTCAAACGGTAAGCTTCCCTCAAATCATGTTCTTGAGTATTCGGGCAAATTTGAAGAAACCCGTTCTCATGCAATTTGGGAAATGATAATCAATATTGCAGTTTCAATAGTTTCAATTTTGAAATGGGGAATTTGCGGAGCAATCCTTGGCACGATTGTTGCACTCTTATACCGAGGGACAATGATGATTTATTATTCAAACAGAAAAGTGCTGATGAGAGGAATGTTTCATACATATAAGCTTTGGATAGTAAACGGAGCTGTTTTTGCTGCTTTAATGGCAATCTTTTATGTGGATAGCTTCAGCGGTCTTTCATTTACCAAACTGCTTATAAAAGGAATTATCCATTCTTTTTGGATAGTGCCTTTGTATATTGGAGTAAACTACATATTTTTCAAAAGGGCATTTAAAAACTTAATTGAATTATGGAGGAATAAAGCATGAGTATTCCGAAAGTGATTCACTATTGTTGGTTTGGAAAAGGTAAAATGCCGAAGATAGCACAAAAATGTATTAAAAGCTGGGAAAAGTATTGCCCCGACTATGAAATAATATGCCATAACGAAGATAATTTTGATTTGTCGCAAAATCGTTATATTCGTGAAGCCTATGAGGCGAAGAAATGGGCGTTTGTCAGCGATTTTGCAAGGCTAAAGATAATTTATGATAACGGGGGAATTTATTTAGATACCGATGTTGAGCTTATAAAGCCTATTGATGATTTGCTGGAAAACAAGGGTTTTATGGGATTTGACGAAAAAGGTATTGTTGCAACAGGGCTTGGTTTCGGTGCAGAAAAAGGGAACAAGATAATCGGAGAATTTTTAAAAGATTATGATGATATACCGTTCACTTTAGAGGATGGCAGCTTCGACCTTACTCCTTGTCCTGACCGAAATACCGATACCTTGATAAGGCTTGGTATGGACATTAAAAATACAAATCAGACTTTTATGGATACGGTTTTTCTTCCCGGAGAGTATCTTTGTCCGATGGATTATTATACAGGGAAAAAGACCATAACGAAAAATACATATTCCATACATCATTACTGTGCAACGTGGACATCGGATGTAACTAAAAGAACTACACGGATTAAAAGAATTATCGGTGTTAAAATGTATGACAAGCTATACGGCAAGTTTTTGCATAAATTCAAATGGTTGGAGTGGTAATATGCCTGAGCAAGTTATAAATAAAATCAAAAAGAGCGTTTTGCCACAGTGGAAGGTGTGCTTTATCTGGTCAATTGTTATGGGACTTTGCGCTCATTTGTATAAAATAACAAATTGGTTGCCAAACTGGGATTCCCTTGTTTTCAGATATGATCCGCAAAATATGATTTCAATGGGGAGATGGTTTCTTCCGGTAGTGTGCGCTCCGAGCTCCTTTTATGATCTGCCTTTCGTTGCAGGCCTTATGGCAATCATCCTTCACGGACTTGGTGCTGTATGTATCTGCAAAATGTTTGACGTCAGAAAAAATATAACAGCGGCACTTATCGGTGCGACGGTAGCTACATTCCCCACGGTAACATCCGTGATGATGTATAACTATGTGGCAGACGGCTATGCTCTTGCATTCCTCCTTTCATGTATTGCGGCGTTGCTTCTCACAAAAGACAAGCCTTGCTTTTTGGGCTCTTTGGTATTGATGGCACTATCTGCAGGGATATATCAGGCATACATAACGGTTACAATAATGCTGCTGCTTTTAAGCTTGATTCTTGATGTGATTTACAAAAAGGCAGATCCCCAAAAGCTACTGCTTAAATGCTTAAAGTTTTTGCTGACAGGCGTTTTTGGTGTGGCACTGTATTATTTGGTGATGTCAATTCTTCTCAAGGTCACGGGAATGACACTTTTGGAGTATCAGGGCTTTAATAGTTCGATATCTTTTAAAGGCATTGACATAGCGGCTGCATTATATGCGTTCAAAGAGTATTTTATCGGTTATTTCTTTGACTTTTCTAAAGGACCTAATGCGTTTGGCATAATAAACTGCGTTGTGTTTATTATGATTTTTGTCTTGTATTTGACAGATATTATTAAGAACAAATTAAGTATTGGCAAAATCCTCATATTACTTGTTTATGTGATTTTGTTACCTGTTGGGGCAAGTGCGCTTAGCTTTCTAAACAGCGGCATCGATTATCACAACCTGATGAAAATGGGGTTTTTGGTATTTTATCTGTTTCTTATACTTCAATACGAAAAGTCAGAAATGAAAATCACAAAGCTAAACGTCATAAAGTCTTGGGCGATCCTTGGTATAGTGGGACTGCTTGTGTTTAATCAAACAATAATTGCAAATGTCAGTTACCATAAGCTGAATATGGCTTATGAAAAATCTTATGGCACCTTAATCCGTATTGCAGACCGAATCGAACAGACCGAAGGGACAAAAGAATGTGACAGCATTTTGGTTTTAGGCTGTCTGCCCGAAAGCGAGGCTTACAGTTCAGTTCTGCCACCTGATATGACGGGAACGACAGATGGTTATATTTTGAGGGCAGACGATGAAATAGTCGGTCAAAGTGTTTTATGCAGTTCATTAAATGATTATTGTGGAAAAAAATATAAATTTATTTCAGGCGAAGAAAAAGCAAATCTTCTGAAAAAAATTGATGCAGACAGCTTGAATGGCTGGCCCGCAAAAAATTCAATCTCAGTAATTGATAATGTGATTGTTATAAAGCTTGGGGGTTAAGAGGTAAACAATATGATATATTTTTGTGCGGACGATTACGGTATATCGGCAGATGCAAACAGTCGCATAGAAAATTGTCTTAAAAATGGTGTTTTGAACAAAATAAGTATTTTGCCCAATGGTGAAACATTAGATTTTAAGCAGCGTTTATCCGATAACGATGTGCAACTCTCTTTACATATCAATTTGGTTGAGGGATGTCCGCTTTCCGCTTCGGATGATATTGGTTTGCTGATATCAGAAAGCGGATACTTTAAATATTCTTTTGTAGGCTTGCTTCTCCTCTCCTTATCATCGAAAAGAAATGAATTTGAAAAACAAATCTATAAAGAAATGCAAAGCCAGATTAGATTCTGGAAACAGGCTATGGGTGAAAACGTATCAGTTTCAATAGACAGCCATCAGCACACGCATATGATACCGCTTGTTTTTAAAACCCTGATGCGTGTAATTGATGATGAGGGCTTGAATGTCAGATATATGCGGATTCCCGATGAGCCGATTTCGCCATATGTCTTTACACCATCATTATATTTTGCATATAATCCTATAGGTTTGATAAAACAATGGCTTTTAAAAACCTTTGCTTTTAAGAACCGAAAGGAATTGAAAAAGGCAAAAATACCATCTGCATATTTCATGGGAATAATGTTTTCAGGGAAATTAAACGAAGCAAGAATAAAAAAACTGCTTCCGCATTATCTTAGACTTTCTAAAAAACATAATAAAGATATTGAGATTGGATTTCATCCCGGATATATAAAAGCCGGAGAGAAATTGATTGACGGAAGCAGACAGGATTTTAAGAGGTTTTATTTTTCTCCCTGGCGCAACGTTGAGAATGACACGCTTATAAATTTTAAATTTTAAATAAAAGAGACGAAAGAAGGAAACGGAAATGCCTTACATCGAAAGTGAAAAGGTTGATGAAAAAACAAGAGTTAAATTAGAAGCGCTGATTGAAAAATCATATTTGTCTTATTGGAGAAAGAAAAGACTGTTTGATATATTTTTTGCGACTATTATTTTGCTTGGTTTCCTTCCTCTGATGATAATAATAGCAATTGTCATATGCATTGATGATCCGAGTGCAGGACCGTTCTTCAAGCAAAAAAGAGTAGGACGCCACGGAAAAGAATTTTATATGTATAAATTCCGCACAATGCGCCCCAATGCAGAAGCACTTTTGGAACAGTTAAAAGATAAGAACGAAATGGAAGGTCCTGTTTTCAAAATTAAAGAGGACCCCAGAATAACAAGAGTCGGAAAAATCCTCCGAAAATTATCTCTTGATGAATTGATGCAATTCTTTAATGTTTTCAAAGGCGACATGACCTTAGTCGGTCCCAGACCGCCTCTTCCGAGAGAGGTGGAATACTATACCGATTATCAGAAGCTTCGCTTGCTTGTTACTCCGGGAATTACTTGCACCTGGCAGATAAGCAAAAACAGAAATGATGTTCCCTTTGAAGAGTGGGTTGAAATGGACCTTGACTACATACAAAACAGAACATTCCCGGGAGATTTGCTTATAATGCTCAAAACACCTGTTGTTATGCTTAGCGGAACCGGAAGATAGGAATGGAGATATAAATATGAAGGTTGCAATGGTTGGACATAAGGTTATCCCGTCAAGACGTGGCGGAATTGAAAATGTACTTACTTCTTTATGCCCGATACTGGCAGAAAAGGGTGTGGGTGTTACTTGTTATAATCGTTCGTCCGATAAGGTGGAAAATGAATATATCGGTACGGTGAAAGACAAAAAATATAAAGGTGTAGCACTAAAAAGAGCGTGGACAATCAATCACAGAGGGCTCTCTGCGATGATTGCGTCCTTTACTGCGGCAATTTGTGCAACTTTCGGAAGATTTGATATAGTACATTTTCATGCAGAAGGTCCCTGTGCCGCCATGTGGATACCGAAAATGTTTGGAAAACGCTGTGTTGCAACGGTTCACGGACTTGATTGGCAAAGAGAAAAGTGGGGCAAGGGGTTTGCTTCTAAGTATATAAAGTTCGGAGAGCGTGTTATGGTAAAATGCGCTGATGAAATAATTGTCTTAAGTGAAAGTGCCCGTGAATATTTTAAGAAAACCTATAACCGTGACACTGTGCTTATCCACAACGGAATAGAAAGACCTGTAAAAAAAGAAGCAAACGAAATCACAAAATTGTACGGACTTTCAAAAGGTGATTATATTTGTATTGTATCAAGACTTACAGCCGAAAAAGGTGTTCATTATCTTATTGATGCGTATAACAGCATAAAAACAAACAAAAAGCTTGTTATTGCAGGCGATACAAGCGACACGGACGAATATGTTGAGATGCTGAAGACAAAAGCATCGGGAAATCCTGATATTATTTTTACGGGCTTTATATCAGGCGATGTCTTAAGTGAGATATACAGCAATGCTTACGTTGTTACGCTTCCTTCTGATATTGAAGGAATGTCCCTTAGCCTTTTAGAGGCTTTTTCCTACGGCAATGCAGTTTTATGCTCTGATATTCCCGAAAACACATTGGTTACAGAAAACAAGGCAATGCACTTCAGAAAAAGTAATGTAAAAGATTTGGCAGAGAAACTGCAGTCAATGTGCGATGACGAAGAAATTGTCAATGAACTTAAAAACGGCGCTGACGAATTTATACTCGGCAAATACAACTGGAATGATGTTGCAAGCTCTACATTAGACCTCTATAAAAAAGTATTGAAAAAATAAAAGAAAGGTGGTTTATGTTATGAAAGGATATGCACTAACTACAAAAACCAAGAAAAACATAAGAGTATTGCGACTCTTTTTAATAAGCCTGATTTTTGTTTCGATAGCAGCATCTGTTGCGATAATTGGCTGTAATTATATCGGAAATCGTAACTTCAAAGAGACCTTCTATAGTGTAAGCAGCCTTAAGGTGAATAACAAGATAAGAATTATTCAGATTTCAGACCTGCATAATTGTTCATACGGAAATGACAATGACAAGATGGTTGACAGAGTCCGAAAATTAAAGCCGGATTTGATAATTTATACCGGAGATATCATTGATTCAAAAGCAGAAGAAAATGACAAAGCCATAAGTTTATGCAAAGAACTTTCGGATGTTGCACCTTCATATTACATATATGGAAACAACGAAGTGGAAAAATATTATGATATTCCTCTTACTCAGGAATCACTTGATAAGAAGTTCGGATTTAATGATAATAACAGAGAACCGGATAAGCTTCTGGAATTGACAGACAATCTTACAAAAAAGCTTGAAGCTTCAGGTGTAAAAGTGCTGAAAAACAGTTCGGACACTGTAACAGTCGGCGCAACCAATGTGGATGTATACGGTGTGCTTACCTCAAATCCGTCATCCTTCTGGTTATACGCCGGTGAAAGCTTTGATGAGTATATGTATTCAAATGAGAACAACTTAAAAATCACAGCAATTCACGAGCCGTTGGTGTTTGAAGAATATTTTCCCGACTCATGGGGCGACTTGATGCTCGCAGGACATAACCACGGAGGTACAGTTAAAATACCGATGCTTGGTCCTCTCTACACACATGACGGAGGATTTCTGCCGGATCGGGGCGGTCATTATGTTGATGGCAGATATGAGGTGCAAGGAAGACCGCTTATTATAAGTTCGGGGCTTGAAAACAAGAATATTATGAGAATTAACAATCAGCCGGAAATTGTGATTGTTGATATAAATAAATTTTAATGTCGGAAAGGAGTGCTGAATAAATGATTTCCTCGCTTTTGCAAAAATTACCTCTTGCTGCAGTGGGACTGTTGCTGGTCATATCGGCTTTGACAATATATTTTCGTTCAAAGAATGTTACAAAAAGTGAGTTCGTCAAGATATTCAAAAGCACACGATTAGTAGGTGCGGGGATTTTGATTTTTGTGATTCTTATTTCCGGTGTGTTCGGAGTTTTTAATCATATGAAAGCAAAACACTCTGTTACGGCTGTTGTAGCGCTAAATTATTCGGAGGCGTCTCAGGCTCAGAATTCGAACGGAACAAGATATAATATGGCGGAAATAATCTGCGATGAGGTTGTGGAAAAAGCTATCGAAATGGGAGCTTTTGAAAATGTGACCGTAAAACAGTTAAAAAACTGCCTGTGTGTGTATCCTTATATACAGGGCGATGTGAATGATAAGTCAAATTATCACATTTCAACGGAATTTGTTGTAGAATATCACGCTTCAAAGCACACCGACCACTTAGATGCAGAAAATGTAATTACATTGATAACAAGTGCATACAAAGACTACTACATAGAAAAATATACAGATAATTTCAGTGTTATAAACGAAGAGGATAAACCCGATTACAGTACAATGGAATATATGGACATTGTAACTTATCTGAACAAAGAAACAACTTCTATTTTAAATTATCTCTATGGAATGGCGGAAAAGGGGCCGAGCTTTGTCACAAAAAACAACACTACATTTCATGCGATAGCAGCAAAGATTCATCAGTTTAAGGAAACACAAATCGAACAAAATTTAAAATCCTTGATACTGCAGCACGGAATAGCAAGAAATAAAGGTAACTATATTGACAGGCTTTCTTATCAGAATAAGAATACAGATTTTGACAAGCAAAGAAATAATGCTTCATTTGGCCTTTGCAATCGTGCAATAGATATGTATTCTGAGGAAATGACAAGAGTTGTTCTTGTCCCTACATGGGATGAAAGCGGAAAATATTATATGGGAAGAACAAAAGTCGGTATTGATGAGCTTTCTGTTTTGGCAACAATATTCAGCGACAATGTTGCTTCAAATGAAAAAGAAATAATGGATAATAATCTCGTTATAGGGAAAATGCAGGGAGCGACCGCAAACACTTCCGCAAACGCAGAGGCAGACGCACTCATTGCATCCATAGATGAAAGCATAGATAACTTTACGGTTGAAGCTATAAATGCAGGCAGGGAATATTCAAATTACAGAATGAACCAATGTATTGCAGTCAGCATTTCAGGAACTTCTCTGTTTGGTGAGTTAAAGACAATCGTTATATTTGCATTTTTATCTTACATTGCGGCGTGCGTTTTTGCAGTTTCCAAAAAGTTTCCGAAGGCATAAACACAAAGGTATATAGGAGGGTAAAGATGAAGGATTTTCAGATTATGAGATATTTAAAAAAGATTCTGCCTATCATTGTAATTATTTGTGTTTTAGCCACTTATGCAATAAATTTCAAGCTTAAAAATTCGAATACATTTGTTGCATCGGAAGTTATTCATTACAATGATCCTGCAGCAGAGCAAGGGCTGACTCCGACGGGTGCGAAGCTTGATGTCAATGAAATCAAATCATCGGCTGTAATGTCCAAAGTTGTTGACAGAATGGGGCTTACGGGTATTTATTCAGTTGATAGCCTTATATCAAGAATATCAATAACCCCCATCCCCGACGAGGATAAGGTTGCACAAAAAGAAGCAAAGCTTGAAGAAGGCGAAGAATATATTTATGAGCCAAGCACATATATTGTTTCTTTTACTGCTACAAACAGCGAGGGAACAGATTTTGCAAGAACTATCCTCGATGAAACCTTAGACGTGTATTTTGCAGAATACAGTCAGAAATATGTTAATGTTGCCCCTGCAAAAAACGTCATAGATAATTTAGAAAATGAAAACTATGACTACATTGAAATGGTGGAAATGATAGATGCGGGTATTGACGAAACATTGACTACGTTGTATCAGCGCATGGATCAGAACCCTTATTACAGAGCAACAAAAACAGGGGTATCTTTTGGCGATTTGGCAGATGAATTCAGTTATATAAGACACGTCAAGCTTTCTGCACTGTTTTCAAAGATATATAAATATCAGATAACCAAAAATAAAACAGTACTGATTTCAGACTATACTACAAGAATTGATAACAACAATATATTAAATACAAAAGAAGAAAGTATTGTAAAAGATACCGTTGCCGTTATTGATGCTTATGTGCAAAAAATGAGAGAATCAGGAAATACGAATATTACTTACGAGTATATTCTTGATAATGTGCATGACCGCAATCTGACAGATTCTTTTGCACCGGGGGATCAGACTGTAACATATGATGAGCTTATATATGCCTGGCGCGACCACAACGAAAAGAGAGAACATTCAGTTATCGATTCTGCATATTGTCAGTATGTTATAGACACATTCCAAAAATGCACCGGTGCGTGTGCAGCTAATGAATGCATGGCATCCGGACAGACCTGTTCGCAGTTACACAATAAAAACTATGAACAGATTAAAGGTGAAATTGATAAGGAGATCAAATCGCTTGTTTCTGATTTGAGTGCTTTATACTCCGCAACCATGAAAACAAACGATGAATACAACGAATATCTTGGTGCAAGTTATATTTCGGTATTATCCTCCGCTTCGGTCAAACCAAGTGTTAACGTAAATCTCTATACATTGATTGCATTTTTCTTCTTGATAGTCCTTTGCTGCGGCGGTGCGATTGTAATAGGAAGGCTTGGCGATATTATACATTATATTTTCTATACTGACCATCTCACAGAGCTTAATAACCGTGCCTACTTTGATAAGTATTTGAAGTCTATGGACAAAAAGCTCTTAGATGACGGGACGGTATACTGTATGGTTGACATATCAAACCTTGCAGCTATAAATGCCGAGCATGCACGTCAGACGGGCGACGACATTATAAAAATGTTTACAACCTACTTGAAAGAAACCTTTGGAAAAACAGATGCAGAGTTTATTTATAACGGAAACGGAAGCTTTGTAATTTTAGCAAAGGACACTGATTATATTACCGTAGAAGATATAATGAGATTGTTTGGATTAAGGCTTGATGACCGTGAGGATTATAAGAATATCATAATAGAATATAAGGTTGGCATTGCGGAAACATTTAAGGAAAACCAAACGGCAAGAAAACTGCTTTCAGAAACAATAAAAAGTAAAAAGGAGTATATTTCCCAGCCACTGAAAAAGGAGGCTTTTTCTGAATAAAAGTATGAAAGGAGGGCAAATGAATAATGGAAAACAAATTTGCACAAGCAACCTTTAAGGTTTACTTTATGGCAGTTGCGGTACTCATGTACTATTTTCTTACAGAAGTAATTAACCTCGGAGTATTTGTTACATACCGTCACGCATTTGCCCTCGTCCTTTTTGCATCAGCGTTTTTGGCTTTTTTATATAAGCCCAATATTGCAAGAGGTGCTTCTTCAATAAAGGCAACTTTTGTATATTGCACCCCACTTATTATAACGGTCTTTGTATCGCTTTTCATATGGTTTATGGAACAAGTTGATACAGAGATTATTGCAAGAGGGTTGTCCGGTGTTTTTGTATATAATAATATGCTTTCATTTACCCTTGCCGCAGTTGCTTTTTTATATGTATTCGGCGAAAAAGGTATATGGTATAACCTTGTTGCAATTCTCATTTCAAATATATTGATGCTTTTGACGATTATACTGCAAAACGGAATCGGAAGCTTCTTTTCTGAGTTTATAACTCTTGTTGTGACTTTTGCGGCAGAAACAGGAGATATTATTGTTCAGGCGGAAATCCATGAACTTGCATTTTGTCTTGGAGCGTATCTGATATATATGTTCTTAAAACCAAAGAAAGATATTGTGTTTTTTATCTTACTTGGACTTACCTCGTTTTGCTTCCTTACAGCGTTCAAAAGAATTGGTATTATTGCTATTGTAATTGCTTTGGTGTTTGGTTGGTTTTTAAAACTTGTCGCAAAATTCAAAAAAGATACAGCCATGCGCCTTACCGTGATTTTTTCTGTTATATTGGCAGTGCTGCTCATAGGATATGTTGCGATTATAAAACTGGATGTTTTTTCGCTTTTGGAAAAAGCGGGTATAGATACGAGCGGTCGTGTTACCATTTACAATGCCGTAGACAAGTTTTACGAATTCTCACCGGAGTTTCTGGGCAACGGAATCGGATTTTTAACATATCAGTTAAGCACAAATATGAATGTAGGTGTTTCATCGGTCCACAATGATTTTCTGCAATATTTTATAGACCTCGGTTTTTGGGGATATATCTTATGGCTTACTTCCATGACCTTAGTCAGGGTATGTTATTTTGGTAAAAAAGGCAAGGTTGAAAATGGGATCATCGCCCTTGCGCTAAGCTTATACCTTGTTATCGTTTCATCAACCGACAACACTATGAACTATCCGCTTCTTACGACTGTTCTTGCCATTATAATGATTGGACATGGATTTGACGAAAAAGTACGAACCTGCGAAATGAAAATGTTTGGGCACATTTCAGATGCTAACAAAGAAACAGAGGTCGGAACAATATTATGAAGATATTGATGGTGAATAAATTTCTTTACCCCAGAGGGGGCAGTGAGAGCTATATGTTAAAGCTTTCGCAGGAGCTCAAATCACAGGGGCACGAAGTCGAATATTTCGGTATGTACGACGAAAAAAACACGGTAGGAAATTCTTTGGGCGTTTATACTGCCAATATGGATTTTCATTCTAAAGGTCTGTCGAGATTTCTCTATCCGTTTAAAATAATATACTCAAGGGAAGCGTATAAGAAAATCGGAAAGGTTTTGGATGCTTTCAAGCCCGATATTGTTCATATGAATAACATCAACTTCCAGCTTACACCATCAATTATCTACGCTGTGAAAAAGAGAAACATCCCCCTTGTACAAACAGTTCACGACTATCAGATGATTTGCCCGAACCATCTTTTGTATAGCTTTAATGAAACAAAGCCTTGCGACAGGTGTATAAAGGGTTCAAAATGGAATTGCCTTAAATATAATTGTATTCATAATTCAAAAATCAAAAGCTTTTTAGGTGTAATTGAGGCAAAGCTGTATTCGTTTTTAAAAACATACAAGATGGTGGATTTATATATATGTCCGAGCAGATTTTTAGAAAATAAGCTTTTGGATGCTTCTGATATTTATTCTGAAAAAACATTTACAATACATAATTTTATTGAAAAGAACAATACACCAACTAAAACGGACTGTGGAAATCCTTATGTTGTTTTTGTCGGCAGACTTTCAAAGGAAAAAGGCGTTGAGCTTATGGCGGATACTGCTTATCTTTTACCCGAAGTTAATTTTGTCGTTGCAGGAAGCGGCCCTGATGATGAGGTTTTGAAAAATATTCCAAATGTCACCTTAAAAGGGTTTGTTACAGGCAAAGAGCTTACCGAGCTGATGGCAAATGCCAAGCTTCTTATTGCTCCGTCGGTATGTTACGAAAACAATCCTTTATCCATATTGGAGGCTCATTCTGTGGGCACTCCTGTGGTAACTATGAATCACGGCGGAATGGCAGAGCTTGTGGAAGATGAAAAAACAGGTGTGCTGGTTTCAAGTCCAACGCCCGAATCTATAGCCTTGGCAATTAAAAAATGTTTTGATGATGAAGAATACTATAAAACGCTTAAAACAAGCTGCGAAACTAAAGGCAAGGATGTAATGGGTGTCACAGAGTATTGTGATATCCTGATGCATAAATATAACAACCTTATGGATAAGAGGCGAAGAAATTGACAAAGCCAAGCTTAAGTATCGTTGTGCCCGTATATAATACTGAAAAATATCTCAGAAGATGTATGGATTCCATAACGAATCAAACTCTTAAAGATATAGAAATAATCATTGTTGATGACGGCTCGAAGGAAAATTGTGCTATACTTTGTGATGAGATTTCAAAGGCGGATTCGCGAATTAAAGTTGTGCATAAGGAAAACGGCGGTCTTGGGTTTGCAAGAAATTCAGGTATTGAAGCGGCAACAGGCGAATACGTGGGTTTTGTCGATTCTGATGATTACATAGAGCCAACAATGTATGAGGCTTTATATAATGCGGCAAAAAAACATAATGCCGACCTCTGTTTATCAGGGATTTGCTTTGTTGGCGGAAATATGTTTTCTGAGTCGGGCGAAGATACGAGGAAAGAGTATTTTGAAGAAGAGACCGTGTTTAAAAAAGAAGATATGAAAAACCTTCTTTTAGGTGTTGTCGGTTCACTGCCCAATGAGCCTGATGACAGCCGTTATGGCGTGAGTGTGTGTAAAAACATATTCAAGACCTCAGTGATTCGTGAAAAAGGAATTGAATTCTTGTCCGAAAGGCAAATACTTTCCGAGGATACTTTGTTTATGGTTGATTACATAAAATCTGCAAAAAGTGCAATCGGGGTACCCGGGGCATACTACTGCTATTGCCGTAACGAAGATTCTCTTTCAAAATCATATAACAAAAATCGCTTTGAGAAAAGCATCGTATTTTTGGATGAGCTTGAAAAAAGAATTGCAGATACTGTAAAAAAAGATGAATATAAAATTTATTTAGATAGATTAACCCAAGGCTTTGGAAGGATTTTGTGTTCGCAAGAGATTATGCATGCAAGGGATAAAAAAACGAAGTTTTCTCCTCTCAAGAAAAGATTAAAAGAAATTTGCACAGAGGACAAAATCCGAAATGCATTAAAAACATACCCTTGGTATAAGTTGCCCGTAAAACAGGCGGCGTTTGCCTTCGCTATGAAATACAAATTGTTTTTGCTTCAAAAACTGATGGTGATATTAAGAGACAGATAGGAGTTTTTGCAATGCTTTTTTCGGTAATTGTTCCGATTTATAATATTGAAAAATACATAAGAAGATGCATTGACAGTGTACTTTTACAATCATTTGCTGATTTTGAGCTTATCTTGGTTGATGACGGTTCTCCGGATATGTGCGGAGCAATTTGTGATGAATATGCAAAAAAGGATGAAAGAATAAAAGTAATTCACAAAGAAAACGGTGGATTAGTAACCGCAAGACAAGCCGGAATAAAAGTGGCAGGCGGAGATTATATCTTTCATCTTGACGGTGATGATGCTATCCTTCCGGATGCGCTGGAAAGTGCATACAAAATAATCTGTGATACAGGTGCAGACATTGTTTCTTTTTCTTACAAGTGCAGTATCAATGAGAAAATTGGAGATACAATCGAAGATTTGGTCGATGAGGGATTGTATAACAAAGCAGAAATCAAGCAGCATATTTCCCCAAAGCTTCTGTCGGATAAAAATATGAACCATATATTCTATTTTTTGTGGGGTAGAGCGATAAAACGTGAGCTTGCCGCAAAACATCAACTTAATGTCAATCCCGCCATTTCCTTAGGCGAGGATTTAAGCTGCATCGTTCCTTGTTTTTTAGAGGCAGAAACGGTCTATATGAGCAGAAAAGCCATATATCTCTATACCATAAGGAATGATTCCATTTCAACAGACTTTAAAACTCATCAGATTTCGCAGATAGCAGATGTGATTACAGGGCTTCGCGGATTGAATATAGAAAAGCCAAAAGACTTCGATGAGCAGATTTCCCGTTATTCTTGTTTTATGTGTTTTGCAATCCTTGCGGCAGCAGCAGAAGGAAATCATTTTAATGCTGTCAACAGGTTGAAGGAGCTGATATTGGGGTCTTTACATAAAGAAGAAATTAAAAAGGCACACTTTGAAAAAGTTACTCTTAAAAGTCGAATTGCTATATTTTTGATGAAAAAGCAAAAAATCAGATTGGCATTTTACTTTTTGTATTTTTGTAAAGAGATAAAACGGTGAGAAAGGGTGATAAAAGATGAATGCAGCACCTGAAATATCTTTAATAATGAGCGTGTATAATGGTGAAGATTATTTATCTGACGCGATTGAAAGCGTCTTAAATCAAACATTTGCCGATTTTGAGCTTATTGTAATCAACGATTGTTCCACTGACAAAACATGTGAAATACTCAAAAGATACGAAGAACTTGATAATCGTGTAAAAGTATATACCAATGAAGTGAATTTAAGGCTTCCGTCATCTCTTAACAAAGCTATATCATACGCACGAGGTAAATATATTGCAAGAATGGATGCAGATGATATATGCCTGCCTGAAAGACTTGAAAAGCAGTATGAATTTATGGAAAACAATCCGAATGTGGCTTTGTCTTCCTGTAGATTTATGACACTGAAAAACGGAGTTATCTCTTCCGGAGGATGCGGAGGAAAGTGCGATAATGAGTCTGTAAAAGCATTGCTTTTGGTGACGAATCCGATCCTTCACCCCGGAATTATTGCAAAAGCTGATGTAATCAGAAAGCTTTTGTATGATAAAAACTTCACTTGTACCGAAGATATGGAGCTTTGGACGAGGTTTGTGATGGCAGGCTATGATGTTGAGATTATGCCTGAATATCTTATGCTATACAGACTTCATGATAAACAGATTACAGAGACAACTCTTGAAAAGCAGCATAAGGAAGTCATCGCAATTCAAAAGAACTATTATGGAGCACTTCTTGAAGCTATGAATAGTAAGCAAGAGGAGTTTTATATCAGAGGAATTTATTTCAGAGAAAATACAGACATCAATAAATTCTTAGAATTTTACAAATGGCTAAAGTCAGTTAATCGTAAAACAAAAGCATTTGATGAGGATTCTTTAAAATACGCCATGTTTGAAATTCTGGCAGAATACAAAAGAAAAGGTATTGCAAAAACTAAGCTTATAAAGGCTATGCTGTTGTTCGGAATACCGTATCTTGCAACGGAAATTCCCGGGCGCAAAAAAAGAGCCCGTGCAGATGGGCTTAGGTGCATCGAAAGTGCAGGAAAAATAGGACTTAAGCAAACCGGTGGAACATTGGAATTTCCGACTTTTTCAAAATGAAAATATAGGAGCCCTGAGTATGCAAATATTCGAATACCCATACATAATCATAAGCATTTTGGCTTTTTCTTTTATTGCGCTTACTGCCATTGGCATATATTTTGCCGTAAGAGGAGCGAAAACCGCGAAAGGCAATGAAGAAAAGGACTTTATAAATATAAATAAACTGGAATCCGCTTTTGAGAAATCCGGAAAATTGCGAGAAGACAGATGCGTTTTTTATGCTAAAGTTTCCTTGGATAATTTCAGAAGTCTTTATTCGGCGCGTCAAACCTTGAATGTTTTTTCTGAAGTAAGGACGGTTTTGTTGGAAGCTTTTTCCGACGGTGAGGACAGTAATATTTCTATATATGGAGAAAAAAACTTCGTTGTTTTTTCAAAATGGAATATTGAAACTGCACGCAAGAAAATAGAAAGTTGTTTTGCGGAATTGAACAAATGCCTCTTAAAGCACAGTGCGCTTAATATTATTGACGTCAGAATCGGTATGTATTTCGCCTTTGGGACACAGGTGTCGCTTGATGATGCAATCGGTCGCGCAAAACAGGCATATTTGCTTGCGAAGGCTGAAAACGTCCCCTATGCCGAATGGAATGTCTCAGGCGGAAAAGCACTTGAGAAAAAGATAAAAATAGAGAACAACATTGAGAAAGAAATTGATAATAATCGTTTTTTTCTTGAATATCAACCTGTTTTGGATGCAAAAACAAAGAAAATAATAGGTGCAGAAGTGCTGTCCCGCTTAAATTCAGAAAGCGAGGGAGTTTTAACTCCCGGCAGTTTTTTGTCTGCGGTTGATTCTGTTGGAATCAATGATAAATTTGATTATTATATTTTTGAAAAAAACTGTAAATGGATTTCCAACAATAAAAAACAAAGGGAAGCTTATAAATACACTATCAATTTTTCGAGATCAACATTGTGTGAACCCCGGTTTGCAGAGAAAATAATAGCTATTGCGCAAAAATACGATTTGAAGTTTTCGTGTCTGGCAGTTGAAATATTAGAGGATAAAAATATAACCTTCGATGAAAGAAAACAAATGATAGATAATCTGTCAGCTCTTAAAGAAAAAGGTATATCTGTCTTGCTTGATGACTTCGGAAGCGGATATACAGCCTTTGGTGATTTGCAAAGCCTTGATATTTCTGTTGTGAAGATTGACAAAACGATAACCCGGAATTCGGTTACAGATACAGGGTTTATTATTTTAAAAAATATTATTCGTACTGCCGGGGATATTGGTTTTAAAACATTGTGCGAAGGAGTAGAAACGAAAGAACAAGAAGAAGCGGTCATAAAAGCAGGTTGTGATTTTCTTCAGGGATTTTACTATTACAGACCTATGCCGGTGGCACAGCTTGAGAAAGTGTTCAATGAAGATTCGGGAGGTGTTTAAATGCTGTCCGTAATAATTCCTGCATATAATGAGGAATTATCCGTAGAAAGAGCTTACTTTACAATATCGAAGATTTTAAAAGAAGCACAGATTGAAAATGAAATTATTTTTATTGATGATGGCTCTACGGATACTACGTATGAAAAAATTAAAAAATTGGCCGATAAAGAAAAAAACATATGCGGACTGCATTTTTCAAGAAATTTTGGAAAAGAGGCAGCCATCTCAGCAGGACTTGCAAGTGCTTCCGGAGATTCTGTTGTAGTTATTGATTGCGACCTCCAACACCCTCCTGAGAAGATTGTCGAGATGTATCATTTATGGCAGGAAGGATATGAAATTGTTGAGGGCATAAAAAAAGCAAGAGGAAAAGAAAGCAAAATGCATGGCTTTGCCTCAAGAAGATTTTATTCCATTATCAGTTCGGTAGTTGGATTTGACATGTCAAATGCTTCTGATTTTAAACTGCTTGACCGCAAGGTTGTGGATATACTCAACAGAATTCCGGAAAGAAAGGGCTTCTTCAGAGCGATTTCATTTTGGGTGGGATTTAACAAAACAACGGTTGAATTCGAGGTTAATGAAAGACTTGAAGGCGAATCAAAATGGTCTGCCATAGGACTTTTTAAATATGCTGTTTCAAACATTTCCGCCTACTCAACAGCACCAATGCAGATTGTAACGGTGCTTGGCGTGATGATGCTTATTATTACTGCTGTTTTCAGCGTTTGGGCACTTATTGATAAAATCCGTGGTATTGCCCTCGAGGGTATGACAACTGTAATCATTATCCTGATATTTATAGGAAGTATCATGATGATTAGTCTTGGCATTATAGGATATTATGTTGCCCGTATTTATGATGAAATTAAAGGAAGACCGAAATATATTATTTCTTCATCTTGCAGGAGCAAGGAGGATTAAAAAACAGTTTCAAGGAGGTGTAATATGGAAAGAAACGTGCTTGTTGACAGACTGAAAGGATATGCCTGTTTTTTGGTACTGCTTGGTCATGTTATTATGGGTATAAGAGTGGCAGGCATAGATACCCCCGGTTTTTTGTGGGGAATGGAAAAGTTTATTTGGTCTTTCCATGTTGCACTTTTTCTGTTTTTGAGCGGTGTCGTGTATAAAGTTACCGGAGAGTGGAAAAGCAAGAAAACCAAATGCGGATTTATTCTATATAAGCTTTACAATCTCGGCATTCCATATATAGCTTTTTCAATTGTTTATATATTGATAAACAGCTTAGTTGGAGAAGCCAATACCGGTTTTGCCCCATCAGATATTCTGAATATATGGAAAACCCCTGTCGCCCAATATTGGTATCTTTATGCACTATTCTTTTTGTTTTGTATCTGGACAGCTTTTTCGGGGTTATTAAAAAATTGGCAAATTACAATTATAGCTGTTTTAATTGGCTATTTGGCACCGATTTTTCGCATTCCGCTTGGAAGCCTGGATGTGGTATTTTATTCGGCACTTGCTTTTGGAATCGGCACATTTGTAGATTTCGAAAGCCTTACCAAGCTCTCACCGCTGACTAAATGCTTGGTTGTGATACTGCATATAGTAACAGGTATTATGTTTATTTTGCTAAACAAAATAGATGCTCCGTTCATAAAGGAAATAATGATACTGTTTGGAATATATTCAAGCATTATGTTTATTTCTATTCTCCGGAACTGTAAGTATATTGCTCATTTTCTCGACTTTATAAACAAATATTCTTTTCAGATTTATTTGTTACACACCATATTTACTGCCGGAACGAGAATAATCCTGCTTCGCTTGAATATAACCAAGTGGTGGATTCATATTCTTTTGGGAACTGCCCTCGGATTAGCATTTTCGGTGTTAGCGGCAGAAATTGCAAAGAAAGTTAAGTGTTTGAATTTCTTTTTCTTTCCGTCAAAAGCTTATGCATTGAAGAATACTGATTTTAAAAGCTAAGTCGGGTCTTATTGTTGTGCGATAACTTTATTTAAACCCTCTGAGACGACAAAATGTTGTCTCAGAGGGTTTTTCTATATCAAAATATGATACGCATTAAACCTGCTAAGAATTGTCAAGAGGAAAATTTATAAAACACAAATGTTACTCATTCGAGTAACATTTACAACCCCTCCACTGTCCGGTTCTACATAAAATTGACTTGTAGACTCGCACGACGACGTCGTTTTTAGTCACTGTTTTTTGTCCGGTATTGACATTTATTTTACCTTGATATAATATAAAATTAAAGATATATTCGGAGGTGAAGACGTGGTCAGGATTGATGACAGGATAAATTTGCAATATGTATCGGCAGGTCTCTTTTCTACATCTCAGCAGTGGATTCATCCGCGACGAATAATTGACAGTTATGAGATAATATATGTCACTCGCGGAAATGTGCATATTGAAGAGGACGGTGTAGAGTACAGCTTGAAAAGCGGCGACGTTCTTCTTTTGCGTCCGGGAGTGCTTCATACAGGCAGCCGCATGAGTGAGGGTGAGGTCGAATTTTTCTGGGTTCATTTTATCACGGATGATATTGATTATTTTTGTCTTGACAAGGTCACTTCTGCCCGGGGTGAGTATATAACACTAAACTTATTCCGGGGGCTTCTGCACATAGCAAATACAGTGTCGATGCCTGAATATGCAAGGGATTTGTCTTGCGGAAGTATAATTGCCCATCTTGCATCAATGGGAAATGGGAAAGAGGCGGCATCAACGACGGTCTTTTCCAAAATTTCAGAGTGGGTGCGTATGAATATTCGTCAGAACATGAAGGTTCGCGACATTGCGGAGATGTTCGGATACAATAAAACGTACATAAGCCGATTGTTCAAGAAACATTCGGGGTTGACATTGAAAGACTATATAGATAAAGAGCGTATAAATTGTGCGAAAGAGCTCCTTTTGACCACTGATACAAGTGTGAAGGATATTGCGTATGAGCTGGGTTTCGGGGATGAAAATCTGTTTGTTAAATTCTTTAAGTACCATGAAAAAATGTCACCCACAAATTTTCGGAATATGTACTTTAAAATACATATGAACAATAAATAAAAGAACGGAGCGGCTCCTTGCGGCATATGCCACGGGGAGCCACTTAATATTTATGAAACAAGTCGTTTTTTCTCACTATTTACAAGTATTACTCATTGATAAAGCTACAATTATTTATTAAAATTAAAACAGAATAATAATTGTTTTTTCGGAGGTTAAAATGCAAAAAGCTCAGCACATAACGTTTACGGAGCTTTCTTTTGGTGACGGCTTTTGGAAAAAACGTCAGGAAATAAACCGAACAGTTACGGCAGGTGCGGTATATGAAAGATTCAGAGATACGGGCAGGTTTGATGCGCTTGCATGCAAGTGGAAAGAGGGTATGCCCAACAAGCCGCATGAATACTGGGACAGCGATGTTGCCAAATGGATAGAGGGTGTTGCGTACATAACTGCACGCAGCCGCAACGCAGAACTTGAAAAAATTGTTGACGACACGGTTCGGGAAATTGAAAAGAACATGTTGCCGTGCGGATACTTCAACTCATATTACATAACGCTTTTCCCCCAAGACAGATTCACGAACAGAAACAATCATGAGCTGTATTGCCTCGGCCATTTTATAGAGGCTGCCATTGCGTACAAAAATGCTACAGGCAAGGATAAGCTTTTGCAGCTTGTGATAAAGTATGTTGATTATGTTGAACGTGTCTTTGTGAAAGAAAAAAGTGCCGGATTCTTCACTCCCGGACATCAGGAGATAGAGCTTGCGCTGTTTAAGCTCTATAAAGAAACGGGCGAGGTAAGATATTTAAAGCTTGCATCCTGCTTCTTGGAAGAGCGTGGACGGCACAGCGAAAGTCTTAATCTCCCCGAGTTTCCCGATATAGAGTTTCAGAGTCACAAGCCGGTACGTGAGCAGACAGAGGCTGTCGGTCACTGTGTGCGCGCTCTTTACATGTACGCGGCGATGGCAGATGTTGCAGGAGAAACGGAAGATGCAGAGCTCGGTTCAGTCTGTAAAACACTTTTTGACGATATAGTGACGAAAAAGATGTACATTACGGGCGGCGTCGGTTCTGACAGATACGGTGAAAGGTTCACCCATGCGTACGATTTGCCGAATGATGTTGCATATACGGAAACGTGTGCCGCCATTGCACTGATCTATTTTGCACGGCGCATGTCCGAGCTTGAAACAGATTCAAAGTATGCCGATGTCATAGAGCGTGTTTTGTACAATGGCATGCTTTCGGGCGTATCGCTTGACGGAAAAAGGTTTTTCTATACAAATCCGCTCGAAACAGACCCGAGACTCCTTTCACGGTATGACATTTATGATGAGGCTCCGACATATCAGCCCATACAGCAGCGTGTTGAGGTGTTTGAATGTTCATGCTGTCCTCCGAATATTCTGCGGTTTATAGCCTCGGTTGAAGAATATTTCTATTCCTTCTCGGATGACACTTGTTTTGTGAATCAGTTTGCATCCGGCACACTCACACACGGGGACGTAAAAATAACACAAAATACGGAATATCCGCGAAACGGTGAGATTAAGTTTTCCGTCTCGGGTGAGCTTGAAAAGCTTGCTATCAGAATTCCCGGCTGGTGTGAGAGCTTTGTGATTGACAGACCGTATGTGATGAAAAACGGATATGCATATATCGAAAAGCCGCAGGGGGAGATTAACCTGAGCTTTGAGATGGAACCGTTCCTTGTTCAGTCAAACCCCAATGTGACGGAAAACGGCGGCAGGGTTGCATTGCAGCGCGGCCCCATCGTATATTGCGGTGAAGGTCTGCCGGGAACAAATCTTCGCAGTATGCGGATTGTCAGCGACAGCTTTGATGAGCGGTATGACGAAAAAATCGGTGCAGTCGTTTTGACGGGTAAGCTTGAATGCGATAAGGATGACGGAGCTTTCGGGCTGTACCGCAAATATGCCGCACCGAAGGATATCGCAGAGGTTGAATTTATCCCTTATTACGCTTTTGCAAATAATGGCGAGCGTGAAATGCTCGTTTGGTTTAATGTTTAATTGAAGTTCAGGAGGTCTTTGTTATGAAGAAGATAAGAATCGGACTTGTAGGATGCGGAAACATGATGAGCTTCCACATGAATGGTGTAAACAAGGTTGAGGGACTTGAGGTTGTTGCAATCTGTGATACGAATGAGGCAAACATGGCAGAGGTTGCAAAGGTTCTTGATAATCCGTTCTGCACAACGGATTACCGTGAGATGGTGGATAAGATTGATGCAATCCTCATTGCATTACCGCATCACCTTCATTTCCCCTGCGGCATGTTTTTTGCACGCCACAAGAAGCATATTCTCATGGAAAAACCGCTTTGCAACACCGAAGAAGAATGTCTTCGCCTTATAAAAGAATGTGAAGACAACGAGGTTGTCCTTATGTGCGGTTATCCTGTCCGCTACATGCCCGGAATCCTCAAGCTCAAGGAAATGGTAGACAGCGGAGAATACGGCAAGATTATGCAGATGTCCGTCTGGACAGAACAGCTTACAACCTGCACAGACCAGGACTGGGTAGGAACCTCCTGCCTTGGCGGCGGTCAGCTTTTCAGCCACGGCTGTCACTATATCGACCTTTTGCTCTGGTTCTGCGGAAACCCCGTTTCCGGTGCGCACTTCGGAACAAACGTCGGTACTCCGTGGATGCTCAAAGAGGGCACAAGTGCCGTTACAATGTCGTTTGAAAACGGTGCGATAGGATATCACGGTGCAACTTGGGGCGCAAGAGGTACCCGTATGGGATATGACTTCCAGATAATGATGGAAAAGGGACTTCTTGAATATGACCACCAGACGGGTGAGGTCAAGGTGTACGACAAGACAAAGCTTCATAAGCCCGGCGAGCTTGATCACAGCGCAGGCGATTATGAATTGATTTGTAAATATGAAGGCAACGACGGCAAGCAGACACAGTATGAAATGTCGCACTTTGTTGATTGCATAGTAAACAAAAAGAAGCCGTTTACCGACGGACTTTCAGCACTGAAGGGACTTCGTGTAATATGGGAGCTCTACAACGCAGAAAACAATCATACGCTTGCAGATCTGCGCGGTATGGGACTATCCGAAGAATAAAAGGAGGAGAAAACAGTGAAAAAGAATCATTTTTTACGCATCTTTAGCATAGCATTTGTTATTTGTATGGCAGTTGCCTTACTGCCGACCGTTTTTGCGTCAGATACGGAATATGCGATGTCGGGCATTACGGTGCAGTATTCTTTCGATAAGCAAGATTATCAGTCACTGACAACAGGAAAAGAAATAAGCTATTTAAATACAAGCGGAAGAGTACAATACGATTCATTTTACGGCACAAAGCCGGTTGTTGATAATTTCGGATGGTTCCGAAATGCGATGAGTCTCTATATACTTGAGGGACAGTATTATGCATTCAGAATACGAATTCCGAATGCCGGGTGGTATGCTGTAAGTGTAGGATACAACACTCACAGCAGTGCAACGCAGGGTGAAATGTATATACTTCCAAGTACAACGACGGACATAGCAGCAACACTAAAAAAGGAAGATCCTGTTCTTACAGTAAACTTCAATGGAGTTGATTCGCTGCAAACAGCAGCAATTCCGTTTACAACTGATACTAAGCTGTTTAAAGCTGAAGCTGCCGGAGAATATTATCTGGTATGGACGGGGACCGGAACGACAAATGCACAGAATCGCCATTATTTACTTCCTCGTCTTGTAACACTCAATGGTGGGGATGAAGCTCCGGTTGTTATGTATGCTGAAAGTGAACTTTCAAAAAATACTATAGATTCAATTATCGGTGAAACGGCTACAATTTCGACAACAACGGCAAAGATGAGTGATGGTACAGACGCTACAGCCACTGATATTGAAAAGCTTACGTATGTAAGCTCGGACGTCAATATTGCTACTGTATCAGGTAACACGGTAACTGCAGTTTCAAAAGGCAATGTGAAGATTTACACAATGAGCGGAGATTTGAAAGTTGCCGAAAATGAAATCACAGTTGAAATGAGTGAGATTGTAAAATCAGGAATTACGGTAAAGTATTCTTTTGATAAGCAAGATTATCAGTCACTGACAACAGGAAAAGAAATAAGCTATTTAAACACCGGAGAAAGAATAGAGTACGATTCATTTTATGGAACAAAGCCGGTTGTTGATAATTTTTCCTGGTTTCGAAATGCTATGAGCCTCTATATACTTGAGGGGCAGTACTATGCATTCAGAATACAAATTCCGAAAGCCGGATGGTATGACGTAAGTGTGGGATATAACACTCACAGCAGTGCAACGCAGGGTGAAATGTATATACTTCCAAGTACAACGACGGACATAGCAGCAACACTAAAAAAGGAAGATCCTGTTCTTACGGTCAACTTTAATGGAGTTGATTCGCCGCAAACAGCAGCAATTCCGTTTACAACTGATACTAAGTTGTTTGAAGCTGAAGCTGCCGGAGAATATTATCTGGTATGGACGGGGACCGGAACGACGAATGCACAGAATCGTCATTACGTCCTTCCACGTCTCGTAACACTCAACGGCGGGGACAGTGCTGCTCTTATGGGAACTAAGATATCATCCGATAAAAGAGTTATAGCACTTGCCGGTGAGGAAACGGCACAGGTTACGGCGATAGGCTATCTTTCAACAACAGGTGAGGCTGTAGGTTTTACGTACAGTTCGGAAAACCCGTCTGTTGCAACAGTTTCTGCAGACGGTACCGTAACTGCGAAGAACGGCGGTGTTGCAAAGATTACTGCTACCTGCACAAACGCTGTTTCAGGAAACAACTCACTTTCGACCATGATTGTTGTTGATGAACCGTCAAACACCGTTTCTTTCGGTGCAGATTCAAACGTTAACGGCGTAAGTATAACAACAAATATCAGCGGATACACACAAGGTGAAGTTACCTCGGTTTCTCTGGAAACACCCGTTACGGTCACTGCGAAAAAAACAGTGGATGACTATGTTTTCCGCGGCTGGGTTCGCGGCTCCGAAAGTGGAGGAAGATTCATCTCAAATGAGACCGAATACAGCTTCAATGCAATGAAAAACACATACCTTACAGCAATATACACACTCGCGGCAGACAAAGAGTATTATGCATGGAACGGCGAGTTCCTCGGTACTGAGGAGCCGGAGGAACCCGAAGTTCTCGGATATGTCTTTGATGAATGGAAGCCGAGTGAGGATGCTGATGTAACACGTTATGTAGCACAGTATACGCAGGCTGCTGATGAGTACAACGTTACATATAACGGCGTTACGAATAAATACAAATTCAACGATAAGGTCGTTCTCGAGTCGAACACAGCGGTATACTGGTACCGAAATGACAAGCTTGTGGACTACGGCACCGAATACACATTCTATGTATGGGATGATGCAACGGTAAAGACATCTTCAGAGGGTCATGAGCTTCCGATAGTTGTGCTTGATGCAAAGGTTAAGGACAATAACTTTATGATTGAGTATGACAATGCAGGCAAGGAAATTGTTGAAGTAGGTATTCTTTTCGGCAATGCAGGTTCGGTACCCACCGTTTCCTCCTGCTATGAGAACATGAACTCACAGCGTGAAAATGTTTCTCACGGTCAGTTTACGGCACGTGCTGACCGATATACAAATGCGCGCGGATACCTCATATACAGGGACAGCGATGACAGCTTTAAAGTAATATACTCCGAATAAGTTTGAACGAATGCGGGGCGCGAAGAGTTATCTCCGCGTCCTGCGGCTATAAATACAGGGAGGAATATAATGAAAAGAATTCTATCGGCACTGCTTACGCTGTGCATGGTTATTTCAATGCTTCCGGCAGTGAATATTGCCGAAGCGGTTGAGCCGTCCGGCGTAAAGGTTATTTACCCGATGTGGCAGGATTCGTATTTTGAAGAGGGAAGAAGACTTAATCCGGCAGAAATTGATTATACCGTAAGCGGTGGACGTATTTCGTGGCATGAGTTTACCGGAACGGTTACGGGCAGTGCTGCATGGGGCTTAGGTTCCCTTTCGATATATCTCAGAAAAGATGAATACGCGGCATTTAAAATCAAGGTACCGGCATCGGGGTATTATGATATAAAGCTCGACTACGGAAGTACGGCCGATAAAACATACGCAACAGGCGGTGCGATGTATTTCCTGCCCGGAGACACTTCAGACATAGCAACGGCGCTTCTGACTGCAACACCTGTCATGACCGTTGATTTTGCAGGCGAGGTAACAACTGCATGGGGTGACTTTGATAAGTATTACAAGGGCATGGCAAACAATGTTCCGTCAAAAACGGTTGAGGATAAAGACCTCGACGCAGGGGAGTACATTGTGGTCTGGACAGGATATGGTGAAATTAAGGGAGGAAGATATTTTCTCCGCCCTGCTACAATGACTCTTGACGGCGGACCGGGGAAGGCATCCATGTATGCGGAAAGCACGCTTTCAAAGGCAAAGCTTAATTTAAAATCTGCCACTACCGCATACATCTCCACCTCGAAGGTAGTAATGAGTGACGGAACATCAGGTACGGCACAGGATATTTCCTCCCTTACATACTCAAGCTCGGACGAAAGCATTGTGACCGTGTCGGAGAATAAGATTACCGCAGTTTCCGAAGGAGAAGCGAAGGTATATACAAAAAGTAACGACCGAATCATAGCAGAGGATAAAATTACGGTTGAAAACCGTGATGTTGAAATGTCGGGCATCACGGTTAAATATCCTTTTGACAAGCAGGACTACATGACCCTCGCTACAGGAAAAGAAATAAGCTATCCCAACAGCGGCGGAAGAGTAAAATACGATTCATTTTACGGCACAAAGCCGGTTGTTGATAATTTTGCATGGTTTCGAAATGCTTTAAGCCTCTATATACTTGAGGGACAGTATTATGCATTTAAGATACAAATCCCGAAAGCCGGAGGGTATAACGTAAGCGTCGGATACAACACACATAGCAGTGCAACTGCCGGTGAAATGTATATTCTTCCAACGACAACCTCGGATATTGCAGGAACACTGAAACAGGAGATTCCGGTTGCGACGATAAACTTTAAAGGTATAGACAGTGAACAGACCGCGGCTATTCCGTTTACAACAGAAAACCTCTTTTTTGAGGCTGAAACTGCCGGTGAATATTATCTGGTATGGAAGGGAACGGGAGAGACGAATAAAGACAATCGCCATTATTTGCTCCCACGTCTTGTAACGCTTGACGGAGGGGACGGCACTGTTCCGACATATACATTGTTCAAGTTATCAAAAGCGCTCAGACCGAGTGTTGAGATTATAATGAGTGACGGCTCTGTCGTTGATGGGAACAAGCTCGGCGTTGTTTATGAGTCGTCCGATGAAACCATACTTCGCCAAAATCCGAAAACCGGCAAGTTTGAAACTCCGGGAACAGGTTTGGTAGAAGTGACTGCAACGGTTGAGTATCAGGGGAAAAAGTATTCTGCGACTGTTGAGCGCATGATTACGGGTAATGAAATTCTTCCGTTCAGCGGAAAATTTGTAAAGTATGATTTTTCTGAGAAGAGTGTATTCTGGACGCCTGTTTACTGGCAGGGAGAGGACAAGCCAAAGGCAAACGATATTCGTGGCATAACATATGAATACACATCAAATACCGGAGAGGACGGTAACTGGGAGTGGTGTGACAGCTCAATTCCCGGAATTTATACAGATGCAGGAAAGAACTTAGCGGTACAGACGTTTGTTGCCAAGGATGTCAACGGACATATGCGCATCGGTATAAGCAAAGACAAATGGGTTGCCTTGAGAATAAAAGTGCCGGCGGCAGGAAGATATTTCGGCACTGCAGTTTACCGTAAAAACTATTCCGGCAGAGTTGCGGCAGGCATATATATTCTCCCCGGAGATGTTGAGGGGACGAACAACATAGAAGCCGCACTCACTGAAGATAACTACATAGGATTGTTTGATTGTAATGACCCCGAGGAGCTTTCGGCTTCGCTTGATTCTTCGCATTACTTTGATGTGGATATATCTGATGAGTACATCAATGACAGTGGCGAATGCATACTTGTATTCAAAGCTCTCGGCGGCGGTTACTTTGATGTCAAGTCTCTGTCGCTTGACGGCACAGAGGGTATGAAAACCGTTGACCTGTCAGTTGACTCCGAAAAAATCGAAGTAGGAGCAAGAGAAAAGCTTAACGTAAAGGCACGTCTTCTTGATGAGTCTGTTATTGACAGCAGCGAGATTTCTGTAAAATACACCTCATCCGCATCGAACATAGCAGAGGTTTCCGACGATGGCTTTGTTACAGGTATTTCAGAAGGAAGTGCGGAAATTTCTGCAAAAGTATCGTACAACGGAACAAAAATAACTGCCCATACAACTGTTTATGTTCAGGATACAAGCGATATAAAATCAACTGAGCTTGCAGTTGAAGAGGTTATGTTTGTAAATGCGAGAAAACGCATAAGATTCAATGCTGAGACAGAAAAGAAAAGCATTCTTGAAATCCCCGTTTCGGAATATAAGCTTGACTGTGACCCGGTTGGAATTGCGTATGTGGATGATGACGGGTATATAAACGCAATGAGCGAAGGTACGGTTACGCTTGAGGTGTTTGCAGATTACCGCGGAAACTCGGGTCTGTACGGAAAAGCTGAGATAACTATCCTTGATAGCGGAAGCAAAACGGAAGTTACAGCTTTCACCCAGGACATGCGCGAAACGGCACTTGAAAATGCAGAGAAGTATGACTGGGCGAAAAAAGAACAAAAAGCGTGGAGAGACCGTGCGGATACATATGTCGAAAATCTCGACTTCTTCTATGACCATATAGTGGGAGAGGGAATTCCACGAGTGCAGAAGATGGGAACTTACAACAACCCCGACTACAAGTACTGCAATTACTGCGGCGAGGATATTGTTGCGAAGTACGGAAACGACGGCTCGTATGCATATACGGTTAATTTCATGGGGCGTCCGTGGAAAATTCAGTGTCCTTCCTGCAAGCGTCAGTTCCCTTCAAACGACTTTGCAAGCTTTTACGAGCTTGGACTTGATGCGCAGGGACTGTTTGATTTAAAGCTTGCGCGTGAAAATCACCATAAAATGCTTTTCCATACCGATGACAGCCCGTGTGAGCATGTTGCTCCGTCGGAGGAATATTCTTCCGAGTGGTATGAGTATTACGGTTATGGAAATACAGACGGATATCTTTACAACGAGCTGTATACCGAGCTATGGAAAGACACGTCGGCAAAAACCTATAACACAGACCCCAATCCGAGAAAAGAAAACCGTTATGTTGACGGTTTGATGTGGGGAGTAGATGATGGATTCGGATATATTCCTAGAGATGCGACAGGAAAGCAGTATACTCATGCAGACGGAAAAAATGAGATGCATACCCCTGTTGCGCTGTACAACGGAACAACGTGGTTCCAGGATATAAGAGCTGCAATAACAAGACTTACGAATGCGTATCTGTATACAGGAGAAGAAAAATACGGCAGAGCCGGAGCGATTCTCCTTGACCGAATTGCAGACGTCTACCCGGATATGGATTTATTCAAGTACTTTAAAGTATACTGGCCGAACACTTCTACCGGCGACGGCGCGATTCTCGGAACAGTTCAGGACGTTAACTTCGGGCAGAATTTTGCAGATGCGGCAGATGCATTTTTCCCGAGACTAAAAGATGAATTTGTATACAAATACCTTTCTGCGAAGGCAGAAACATTTTCGCTTAAAAACAAAAAGGAAAGCGCATATGATATCTGGAAGAACTGGGAGGAAAATCTCCTTCAAGAGAACTTCCGAAAAGTAAAAAGCGCAGACCTCAGCGGAAACTTCGGTATGCATCAGGTTGTTCTCATAAAAACAGCACTTGCAATAGGAAACGAAGCAGACAGCGAAGAGATGCTTGATTATCTGTACAAAACAGGCGGATATCAAGGATATATGTCATTCTCCATTACAGGAGGAAATGTCTCTAACACGATTGTGGCAGAAACCGACCGCGACGGATTTGCATACGAATCATCACCTCAGTACAATTATTTTACTCCCGACGGCTTGCTGATGATTGCAAATTCTCTTGCATTGTACAAGGGAAAGAATGCAGAAAAGTATGATATAATAAAAAATCCGAAATTTGCACAGATTGTGACGAGTATGTCGGAGTTGGTAGTGAGTGACAGCCACACAATTCAGCTTGGAGACTCTCAGGGTATGGCGACACTCGATTTCGTGGATTCGGCAGATGACATGGTGCTTGCATTCAAATATCTTAAGAAAACACCTGTTGCCGAAAAAATAGCAAAACAGATATATTTGCTTAAAAACGGTGATGTTTCGGATTTACACTACGATATATTCACTCAAAATCCCGAAAGTATCGCCGAGGAAGTAGAAGCGTTAGCAAGCAACATTGAAAAACCAAAGAGCAAAATTCTTACGGGCTTCGGTCTTGCAATGCTTCACGACGGAGAACGCTACGAAGCGATCAGCCAGAACGGAACAAACAATTCGTTGCGTACATTCTGGATGTATTCGGGCTGGGGAGATTCGGGACATCATCAGCTTGATTCGCTTAATATAGGAATCGAAGCATTTGGACTCAATCTTTCCCCTGATAACGGTTACCCCGAGGCTGCAGGAAGTGATCCGAACAGAGTGCAGTGGGTTGAAACAACCTTAGCCCACAACTCCGTTACAGTCGATGAGGATGTTCAGAACAGAACGCTTGAATCAGGCGACCCACTTCACTATGACGGTGACGGCAGGGTTAAGCTTATCGATATGAGAAGCGAAGAAAGTTATCCGCATCTTGATGAATACCGAAGGACACTTGTTATGATTGAAGCTCCGGGGGATATCAGCTACGGTGTTGATTTCTTTAACGTTCAGGGCGGAACAAGTCACATTTACAGCTTCCATGCACAGTCTGAACAGGCGCAGACAGAAGGTCTTGATATAGTGCCGCAGATAAAGGATGGTGCGTATTCAGGCTCATATGCAGGCGTTGATGTTCCGGGATTTAAGCAAGACCCCGGAACTCCGGATTCAAGCCTTTTCTATCCCAAAGGATATACATGGCTCAAAAATCTTGACCGTGCAGCAGACCCTCAGGGCGACTTTTCCATAGATTTCGCTATTACCGATTACAACAAAGCGATACAAGATAACAGGGATATCCACCTGCGTATGACTCAATTGGCGGAAGTTGGGGCTGAATTTACCGAAGTTACGGTTGCTGACGGATATGTGCCGAATAAGCAGGTAAACAAGAACATTCCGAGGGGTATCAAATATGCCCTTGTAAAGCGAGAAGGACAAAACCTCAAGAGCTTGTTCACGACTGTTTTTGAACCGTATCGCGGAGAACGGTATGTTAAGAAAATTACACCGGTGGAAATGATGCCCGTTCCCAAACAGGGGAAAGCAAGAGCGGTATGTGTTGAGCTTGTAAACGGTCAGAAGGACTATATTGTATACTCGACAGATAATACCGTGAAATACAATGTGGGCGGAGTGTTTGAGTTCCGCGGCTTTGTGGGAGTATATTCAGTTGATAAGAATAATAAAAATGTTTATTCTTACATAAATGACGGAGACGTTATTGGTACAAGCACACAGCTTGAAAAAGAGTATAGCGGAACTGTTGCAGATTTCAGTCGCGAGAACTCGTATAACAACTATATAACACTCAATATGCAGGCAGATAAAGTCTCAGAGTTTGCCGGAAAAATTGTCAGAATCAAGAATGACGGAATTCAGAACGGAGCATATCTGATTGAAAGTGCCGAGCCGATTTCCGACACACAGGTAAAGCTTAACATCGGGCTTGTGACAACAATCCGCAAATACGTGGATGAAGATGACTTCGCAAAGGGGTATGTCTACAACATAAAAGAGGGGCAGACCGCTGTAATTGCGATGTCGCATGAGCAGGACTTCGCACCGAGATTTGCAGGATTGGAAACAACGCCGTCGGTGTCTGCAGGAAGCACTATCTCGGTACAGCTTGCCGCAAAGAGCGACGACCCGGATGCCCGGATTTCCTACATCGGCACATCCTTGCCGAGAGGTGCAAGTATAGATTCCGATACAGGAGTGTTTACATGGAAACCGTCAGCAAGTCAGGTGGGTGACAATCATGTTGCGATAACTGCACGTGACAATTACGGACGTGAATCAATAATACACTTTATCGTCGCGGTATATGGCTCGACAACGAACTCTACACCTGCAGAACCCGACACACCGTCAGGTGGCGGCGGTGGAGGTGGCGGCGGCGCCGCACCTGCCCCCGACACAGACGAGAATACCGATATCCCGTCAGATGACGAAACCACACAACCTGAAGGAGACGACAACACTTCTGTAGGGGAGGGTGTCCTTGCCCTCCCGTCGGTTGGATTCACCGACCTCGGCAACCACGCCTGGGCGGCTGACGCCATAGCAGAGCTTTCGGAAAAGGGTATTATCAAAGGGACATCTGACACCACCTTCTCACCGGCAAGCAATATCACACGAGCAGATTTTGCACTTCTTCTTGTTCGCGCATTCGGGCTTGAGAGTGAGAATGCCGAAAACTTCGCGGATGTTAATGAGTCCGACTACTTTGCCCGTGAGCTTGCGATAGCGAGAAATAACGGTATCGTCGGCGGTATAGGCGATAACAAGTACGCACCGCGTAACACCATAACCCGTCAGGATATGATGGTAATCATCTATCGCGCAATAGCCTCCATTGTGCAAAGGGAGGGGGACCGCTCCGCGGTGGAGGGATTGTCTGTCCTGAAATATGAGGACTTCGACTCCGTCGCACCTTACGCAAAAGACGCAGTCGCGGCACTCATCTCAGCAGGGCTTGTCAACGGCAAGAACGGACGTATTGCACCGACCGATTACACAACCCGTGCAGAGGTCGCAGTACTTATCAAGCGCATTTTAGACTATACAAAATAGAGGAGGAAAATTAAATGAAAAAGCGTATACTGTCTTTATTACTTGCAACACTCTTGTTTTTATCCCTTGCGGCTTGTAACGAACAAGCCCCGAACGAAACTGCCGCAAACAATGATCCGCTTACAAAAGACGATGTCATAACAATGGTCATTAACTCAAGTGCAAGCTGGCCGTTTCAGGAAGATTGGAAAATCTGGGATTATATAGAAGAGATAAGCGGTGCAACACTTGATGTAACGGCAATTATAACTGATGCAGATGCAAAATACGCAACTATGTTTGCATCCCCCGACACGCTTCCTGATATTGTCGGTTTTTCACATAAGACCGGTACGGATAAGTTTGTTATTCAGGGCGCACTCAAATCACTTGATGAAATGAAAGAGTATATGCCGAACTATAATTCATGGGTTGATTCGCTTTCTGAAGAAGAGGTAAAAAATGTTATAAATACACGCAAAGCGTATGACGGAAAAATATATGCTGCCCCGATTACGGGAAGAGAAAAGTCGCAGGGTCTCCGTGCATGGCTCTATCGTAAGGACATTTTTGACAAACACAATATCAAGACACCTGAAACTTTTGATGAGCTTTATGAAGTATGTAAGCAGTTAAAAGAAATTTATCCCGATTCTTATCCCTTTAGTGCAAGAAACGGTATTTACATGCTTGATGCTCAGGCACCGTCGTGGAAGCCGTACTGGAATACTCAGGAATACTATGATTACAACAGCGAAAAATGGTGCTATGGTGCTTCTGAAGACGTGCTTCTTGATATGCTGACCTTCTACAAGCGTATGATTGATGAAAAGCTTATGCCGTCTGACTTCATGACGATTTCCACCACTTCGTGGAGTGAACTTGTAACGACCAACCGCGGATTTATTATGCCGGAGTATCAGACGCGTATAGACTATTTTAACTCTCTTGCCCGTTCAAATATTGAAGGGTTTGACGTTACTGCCATGGTACCGCCTGTTGCCGATGCAGATAACGGAATGTCAATGATGAACAAGTATAACATTGACCCGATGGCGGTTGTAATGTGCAACACCGGTGACGAAGAACGGATGGCAAAGGCTGCAAAGTTCCTCGATAGTTTCTATACTGATGAAGCAATGGAGCTTCTCTCTTGGGGTAAAGAGGGAGAAACATACGAAATTGCAGACGGAAAGAAAAAATTTATCACGGATGAAAACGGAACGCAGGCAAGCACGCTTTACGGAATATCTACATATGCAACGTTCACACGCATGGATCCCGAGGCTGTTCTTGCTTTTGAGTCTGAGGATATAGCAAGAACCCGTGATATGGTTATCGAACACACACTTCCCAATGCAAACCCGAATCTCTGGATAGCATTCACCCCCGAGGAACAAAAGATTTTTGTTGAGTATCAGATGGCTTTGCGTAATTATGCAACAGAAATGATATCTAAGTTCCTCCTCGGTCAGGAGCCGCTTTCGGCGTTTGATAAGTTCCAGGAAACACTTAAAACAGAGTTCGGACTTGAAGAATATCTTGCAGTTCATGAGTCTGCATATGCAAGGATCAAATAGACGTTGTAATATACATATTATGTTTGCAGATTACAAAGATAATTTATAGAAAAACAACGGATGAAGTGATACACTTCATCCGTTGTTTTTTCTATGGGTTATGCTATTCGTATACATTTGTTTAAACGAGGACTGCCATTCTCTTCGCCTCGGACGTATTATATCGCCAAGAAAAGATTAGTAGTGTGTCGGGTTATTCTGCGGTTTCAATTTTTACATTATAAAACCTGTTTTTGTTTTCGCATCCGGTGATTCCTATGTAAACCTTCTCGGGCAAATTATCAATTCTCAAAGTAAAAGTTTCTTCGCCGACGGAGACTTTTACACACTTGTCCATAAGCTCCAGATAAAGTTCGTGCTTTGTGTTGGGGGAGAGGGAAAAGTCGTCAGATAAAAGCTTTTTCACTTTTATTTGCTCGTCTTCAACGAAAATATCCCATACATTGATGCCCTTTTCCCAAAGCACAACCTCGTGGCATTTGTCATAGAAAAGGTCTCCTTTTTCGTCTGTTTCAAGAATATCAGTCAAAGTGATAAGTGGTGCGCCGAACTTCTCAAAAGAGCAGGAAACGCAAGCAATTTTCATAAAATTAACTTTACTTGCACTTGCTATCCCAAGCTTTACACCTGGGATAGTAAGGCTCCCCACATAATTGAAATGGTGAAAGGGTACAGTCGTGGACCGCCTCCACCAAATCAAAAGCACACCAGCCGTAGGTTGGTGTGCTTTTGATTTGGTGCGACAGACAAAATCGAGTGTCAACAGTGTTTAATTATGCCCAGTTATATGCTTTCTGTATTCGCCTACCGTCATGCCGAATTTGTTTTTAAACCGCTTCATAAAATAATGCTCATCACAAAAACCGCAGTGGTTGCAAAGCTCACTTATATTATAGCTTCGATTTTGTAAAAGCGAAGCTGCGTAGTCAAGACGGAGATTTATGAGGTGTGAAATCGGGGTTTCGCCGGTTTCCCGTTTGAAAATCCGGGACAGCTGAGACGGTGTCATGTAGAGCATATCGGCAATATCCGATACGGAGAACTCGGGATTCTTATAATTAAAAAGCATGATATCCTCGATGCTGTTGATGATATCTGTTGCATTGCGGCGGCGTGAGTCATCCTGCGGCTTTGAAAACTCAATTGAAAGAATTTTATGTAAAGTATTCAATGCCGAAAAATACAAATCATCGCAGTCTTCTGCATTCATAAAAAACGAGGAAAAAATCTGGAATATTTTCTGCGGATGCTTTGCAGGAACAGCAAAGTTATTGCTTGAAAACCCCAGAGCAGTTAATATATCTATAGCTGAATCGGGATATCCGGATATGAAGAAATACTTCCATGGATTGTTGTCGTCGGCATAGTAATTTACCGGTTCAAGCGGAGGGGTAAGAAAAAACATTCCTGATTTTATGTCATACTGTTGCTTTCTCACAAAAAGCTTTCCGCTGCCTCTTTGTACATAGTGGAGCGCCCAGTATGTTTTCGAACGGAAAAAATGAGAGTCTCTGCCTTCTCTTGAATCGTGCTGTCCGATGCTTCGCAGGTTAAAAAGCTCGTCATTGTATTTTTCAAGAAGTATCATTATACATCCCTCCCATACGATTTGGATGGTGAACGTCGCTCTTCTATATAATACCACTTTTTTCTTTGACGCACAATAAAAAGTCAAAAAAAGACACAATTGATGCAATTATATTTATTTTATTATGATTGTTATTCGTGTTATACTTATGGAGTAAGGCTCAGATTTGTGCTTGGCAAAAATACAAAAAAGACAAACGTGAAAAGGAGAGCTGTTTATGGACGTTAAGAAAAAAATGGACTTGTTTTACAAAAACCCTGTCGTTTCGTGGCATGAGCATGTAAACGGAATAATGGGAGATCGCGGAACAGAGGGAGACCGACTTGACACACAGCACTGTGACGAGCAGATGAAAATTGTCGATATGTTTGGTATTGACAAAATAGTAGTGTCAAAGCCAATACCGGCAGATAAACATGCATCTCCCGAGAAATGTATGCGTGCAAACGACCTTGTTTATGAGGCAACACAGCGCTATCCCGGCAGAATTTACGGAATGGCGTTTGTCAATCCCGGATATTGCGATGCAATGAGAAAAGAAATTGACAGATGCGTTAAGGAGCTTGATTTTGTCGGAGTAAAGCTCTATCACCAGTATTTTATGGATGACCCGGCACAATATGCTCTTGTTGAAAAATGCATTGAACTTGACGTTCCGATACTGATGCACTGCGCTCACCTTATGGATCCAATAACACGGATGCGTCAACCACGTTGCTCTGATGGTGTGCATATGGCGAATATCGCTCGCCGTTATCCTGGAGCAACCTTTATTATGGGTCACATAGGCGGTGGCGGTGACTGGCAGTGGGCGATAAAGGCGATTGCCGATTGCCCGAATGTATATGCCGACATCGGCGGCAGTATCCATGACCGTCCGCTTATCGAAGAATCCGTAAGCTATCTCGGTGCTGACCGACTCCTTTTTGCAACAGACGGCATGTGGGCATCAAGCATTTCAAAAATCCTTGATGCCGATATTTCGGAAGCGGATAAAAAGACAATTCTTAAAGGCGAGGCATTTATGAGGTTTTTAGAAAGGGCAGGTAAGTAATTATGTTTATAGATATCAATACATATGTAGGTCACTGGCCGTTTCGTAATCTTAAATACAACACGCTTGAAGGGCTTGACAAGCTTGCACGTGAATATGGCGTAACTCATATGGTTGTTGCAAATTTAAACGGATTTTTCTACAAGGACGCAAACACTGCAAATCTTGAGCTTCTCAAAGAGCTTGAGAGCTATAACGGCGAGACTGAGTTTCTGCCTCTTGCAATAGTAAATCCGGCATATCCCGAATGGGAAAAGGATGCCCGTGATATGATAGCAAAGGGTTTTGCAGGCTTTGAGCTTGCTCCGCTTTACCATGGATACTCTCTTGCGCCTGAGATGCTTTATGACGAATATAGTCCAAAACACCGTGCTCTGGAGGTTTTAAATCTTGCCGAAGAGCTTGATGTTCCGGTGAGAATATGCGCAGGCTTTGAAAACTTCCGCGGAAGAAGCCCGTTTGATACATATGAAAATATCAAAGGCGATGACTATTTTGCCCTTCTTTCAAAGAATAAAAACGTTCATGTGTTTGTGACAAGCTTTGCACCGTCTGCGGTAAGCGACCGCTTTGCGGAGCTTTTGAAGGATAGAGAAAATACATATTTAGACCTTACGCAAATTTCACCGATTGAAAGTAAAAAGGCTCTTGCGAAAACACTGGAGAACGTAACAAACAAAAAGCTCTGCTTCGGCTCACTTTCACCGTTCTGCTATATGGCGGCAGAGCTTATAAAGATGGAGTTCGTTCCTGAATTAGATACTGAAGCGATGAAGACAAACGCCGCACGCGCCTTCAAAAAACTCAGATAACAATATAACAAATACCGTAAAAGCTGATATTGATAAAACACCGCCCGGGGAGATATGTTCTACGGTCGGTGTTTTGCTTTGTGTAAAACATGACTGTAAATTTCGAAACGTTCTATGTGTTTTTTTGATTGGGTACTTGAAAAAAACTCAAAAAGTGATATACTCATACTTAGTGAAGGGGGCGAATTTGTATGTCTGCACCGTCCGCAAGAAAAATACTTTTGTTCAGTGAAAACAAATATAAGTTTTTAAAGCTCTACAGCTTGGGATACAATGATTGTAAAATACACTCCCCGACCGGCTTGTATCAGGTCAATCGCTGGAACGCGCTTTACTATGTGAGAAACGGAAACTGTAAGTTTTCTATTTATGGGAAAACTTATTCGTTATCAAAGGGCGATTTGTTTTTTATCCCTACCAATGTTCCCGTACAGCTCAATCCCGATTCGGAAGGCGGATTTGCCTATTATTGGATAGCTTTTTATCCGGACTATGCGGGAGAAATAAGTGAGGTTCTCGGATTTTGCGAATCGACCCCTGCACGCGCGGCGAAATTTCCTCAGCGTGTTGAGTGGATTTTTGACACGCTGATGGAGGCGAAAACAGCGACGACAGAGGTGTATTTTGCCGCCATGTCGGCTCTTATGCAGATTCTTTCAATAGAATATTCAAATGCAGGTGTCTCAAAGTCAACCCGTCGGCATAAGGAGCTTGCTGAAAACGTCAAACGAGTAATAGACTATAATTTTGCAAATGAAGATTTTACGCTGAATGACGTGGCACAGATGCTTTTTGTAAGCCACGCACAGATGTCCCGTGTATTTAAAGAGGTAATGGGAATCACTCCCGTTGCATATCTCATTGATGTACGTTTAAACCGTGCGGCACAGCTTTTGAGCGAAGACGATTTTTCTGTAAAGGAGCTGCGATGCGCAGTCGGATTTTCTGATGAAGTACACCTTATGAAGCAGTTCAAAAAGAAGTTCGGCGTAACAGTGAAAGAATACAGAAGACAACATGTTGATAAATGATTTTTGAGCTGTGCCTGTAAACTGAATCCGGGCTTAAAAATCTTTTGTGAATATGATATAAAACTGAGGTGTGAAGCGTGAAAATACTTGTTCTGAGCGATATACATTATGAAAACGAACCGGACAAACGTCATTATCCGGCAACGGAAATTGTACAGCCGGTTTTCTGGGACTGGCTTTATGACGCACAGTCACAATATGCTCTCATAGCTACATGCGGCGATCTTGTTGTGCGAGGTTCTGCTGGAGAAAGCGAGCTTTGGGAGTGCAGAGAAAAGCTTGATGCATTGAATGTGCCGTATCTTGCAGTACCGGGAAACCATGATATTTGTCCGATTATGGGCATGGAGAAGAATTACCCCGGAACAGAAGAATATGAATACAAGCCGCTTTGTGAGACAAACTATGCAAAGGTATTTGGCGAAAAAGGATTACGAAATGTGCAATACATAAACGGCATAAAGCTGATTGGTTTTGCATTGCGCAATGCAGACCCCGACGGTCAGCTAGACTGGTTCGAAGAAGAACTCAAAGAACCGGTGCCAAAGCTTGTGTTCAATCATTATCCCGTTGTGCCGGCACGAAGCGGAGGCTTTTGTGCAACGTGGGATTACAAACGGGTTGGTGACAGCCTTGAAAGATTTGCAGAGCTTCTGAAAAATCCGGAGCACCGAGTTGCTGCATATTTCTGCGGACATCTGCATATCAACAGCGTTATGCCTCTTGGAAATTGCCTTCAGGTAGTGACAGGTCCTGCCGGTTTGGGACTTACTACATACCGTGAAGTTGACATAGGTGAGGATAAAATAACCGTAACAACCAAGCGTTTGCCGCATTTTCCGCAGGTTGTCGGACCGCTTTTTAATGCGACGGAAAAAGATTCTACCGACAAAGAACATATATCGGTTTACGACTATCATTTCGGGAACGAAATTGAACGTGAATTTGAAATTGATTTGAGAAAATATAAGAGCTGAAATAAAAAATCCTGAAGCTGTCCGGCTTCAGGATTTTCGTGTTTGAGACTATTATCAAAAAAGGCGAAGGAGAAGCATATAAGAAGCTACTCCGAAAAACACACTGATGAGGGTACTTCTTTTCCATATGTGAAGAAGTACAACTATTGCGCAGGCAATGGCTTCGGGAATTCCGAATGGTGAAGAAAGTATAGAAACATTTTTAAGAGAATAAACTACAAGCATTCCGATTATGGCATACGGAAGAACTCTGCCGAGGTAGACGATATAACCCGGAGTTTTTTTGCCGCTGCCAAATATTATAAACGGGGCAATTCGCAGTGTGGCAGTTATGAGTACCATGACGGCGAGAAGGATTATTGCCCGTGTATCAGATATCATCATTGGGCGTTTCCTCCCTTTTTCTGATAAGCATAAGTGCAACCGTTATCGTAAGCATTGCCGGTATAAGAAAACTCTCACTGCCAAAAATGACAAGACATGCGACTGACAGACAAACGCCGATAATTGCAGGAATATGGTCACTTGAGGACATCCACTGTTCTACGAAGATAGTTATAAAGAGTGCCGTAAGAACAAAGTCGATGCCGGTAACGTCAAAGCTTATCACAGAGCCGACAAGAGCACCGAGAACACAGCCGGAAATCCAGTATATATGGTCGAGGAGCGTCACGATAAAATAGTAGCGCTGACGGGCTTTGTGATTATCTGCTTTATCTCCTGAGGTGAGAGCGTATGTTTCGTCAGTAAGAGCAAACATCATATACGCCTTCTTTATTCCTGCACCGCGGTATTTGTCGATAAGAGAGACGCCGTAAAACAAATGACGGGCCTGAACCATAAGTGTTGTGAGCGCCGTTGTTATAACGGTAGCACCTCCGGAAATCAGGTCAACTGCGACATACTGCATCGAACCGGAATACATTGTAAGGCTTATGAAAAATGCCCATATAAAGTTATATCCTTTCAAACGCAGAAGGATTCCGAAGCCCATACCGAGAAATATGTAACCGGAGAGAACGGGAAGTGTTGATATAAACGCTTCCCGAAGCTCGGATTTAAAGGTTTGCTTTGTCATAAACGTCATCCCTGTAAAACATTTTTGAGATATTGTCCGGTGTAGGATTTCGCATAAGCGGCGATTTCCTCGGGTGTGCCGGTTGCAACTATCATGCCGCCGCCGTCGCCGCCCTCGGGACCGAGGTCAATTATGTGGTCGGCTGTTTTTATAACGTCAAGGTTGTGCTCAATAACGACTACTGTATTACCTGCGTCTGTAAGGAGTGACAGCATATCGATAAGCTTGTGAACATCGGCGACATGAAGTCCGGTAGTTGGCTCATCAAGGATATATATCGTCTTTCCTGTGCTTCTTTTTGAAAGCTCTGTTGCAAGCTTTACACGCTGTGCTTCACCTCCGGAAAGCGTTGTTGATGCCTGTCCGAGCTTGATGTAACCGAGTCCGACATCGTTGAGTGTTTTGATTTTGCGCGCAATCTTCGGAACATTTTTGAAAAACTCATATGCTTCTTCACACGTCATATCAAGCACTTCAAATATGTTTTTTCCTTTATACTTAACCTCAAGGGTTTCGCGGTTATAGCGCTTTCCGTGACATACATCGCAGGTGACGTATATATCGGGGAGAAAGTGCATTTCAATCTTGTTTACTCCGTCACCGCTGCATGCCTCACATCTTCCGCCTTTTACGTTAAAAGAAAATCTGCTGCTTGTATATCCGCGCATTTTGGCATCGGGACTCATTGCAAAAAGGTTTCTGATGTCATTAAATACTCCCGTATATGTTGCAGGGTTTGAACGGGGAGTGCGTCCTATTGGAGACTGGTCGATATCTATTATCTTGTCGAGATGCTCAATGCCTTCAAAGCTTTCAAATTTACCGGGGTGGGTTTTTGCACCGTTGAGCTGTGCTGCAAGATGCTTATACAGTATTTCATTTGTGAGCGACGATTTGCCGGAGCCTGAAACACCGGTTATACAGGTAAGCTTGCCGAGTGGGATTTCGACATCAATATTTTTCAGATTGTTTTCGCATGCACCTGTTATTTTAATAAATTTGCCGTTGCCTGCTCTTCTTTCGGAAGGGACAGGGATTTTCTTTTTGCCCGACAAATACTGTCCTGTTATGGATTTATCCTCTGCGATAATGTCGGATATTGAGCCTTTCGCCACTATTTCGCCGCCGTGAACACCGGCACCGGGACCGACATCAACGATGAAATCTGCAGCACGCATTGTATCCTCATCATGCTCGACAACGATGAGCGTGTTGCCGAGGTCACGAAGCTTACGGAGTGTTGCGAGAAGCTTGTCATTGTCTCGCTGGTGCAGACCGATTGACGGCTCGTCGAGAATATACAGAACTCCCATGAGAGAAGCACCGATTTGTGTTGCAAGACGGATTCTCTGACTCTCTCCGCCGGACAGAGTTCCGGCAGAACGTGAAAGTGTAAGATAAGAAAGACCTACGCTTTGAAGAAAGCCGAGTCTTGACTTGATTTCGCGCAAGATAAGCTCTGCGATTTTTTTGTGTCTCGGAGTGAGCGTTTTTTCTGCTTCGTTGATAAAATTCAGAGCATCGTTTACGGACATATCGCACATCTCTGCAATATTGATGCCGCCCACCGTAACAGCGAGAGCTTCGGGGCGAAGTCTTTTTCCGCCGCAGGATGCACACGGGGTATTTATCATGCACTCCTCAATTTCAGCTTTTGAATATTCGCTTGCAGTTTCGTGGTATCTGCGTTCGAGGTTTGCGATAAGCCCCTCCCACGCCTGAGTATAGTCGCCCTTGCCATAGGCTTTGTCGTAATGGAGCGGTATTTTTTCTCCTTTTGTACCGTAGAGAAGGGCATTATACGCCTCTTTCGGTATGTCGGATACAGGAAGTGAAAGGTCAAAGTTATAGTGCTTTGCAAGCCCGTCATAGTACATTCTTGAAATGGAACCGGGAATGGGATTACCCCATCCCGACGCATGTATCGCACCGTTGAGAATGGATTTTGACTTGTCGGGGATTATCATATCCGGGTCAACCTTCAAAAGTGTGCCGAGTCCTGTACATTCGGGACAGGCACCGTGTGGGTTGTTAAAGGAAAACATGCGCGGTGTAAGTTCTTCGATGCTTATACCGCAGTCGTCGCATGCGTAGTTTTGTGAAAACATAAGCTCACGGTCGCCGATTACGTCAACGAGTACAAGTCCGCCTGAAAGGGTGGAGGCGGTTTCAATGGAGTCGGAAAGACGTGTTTCTATACCGTCCTTGATTACAAGTCGGTCAATGACAATTTCGATGTTATGCTTTTTGTTTTTCTCAAGCTTTATACTCTCGGAAAGGTCGTACATGCTACCGTCAACTCTTGCTCGCACATAGCCTGATTTTTTGGCGTTTTCAAAAACCTTTTCATGCTCACCCTTGCGGCTTCTGACAACGGGGGCGAGAATCTGAAACTTTGTTCCCGGAGAAAGCTCCAGAATTTTGTCGCAAATCTGGTCAACGGTCTGCTGCTCAATTACCTTTCCGCAAACGGGGCAGTGGGGAGTGCCGACACGTGCCCACAGAAGGCGGAGATAGTCGTAAATTTCGGTTACCGTACCGACGGTTGAGCGCGGATTCTTTGATGTTGTCTTCTGGTCTATTGAGATTGCCGGGGAGAGCCCTTCAATATAGTCTACATCGGGCTTTTCCATGCGACCGAGAAACATTCTTGCATATGATGAAAGCGATTCGACATATCTGCGCTGTCCTTCGGCGTAGATGGTATCAAAAGCGAGGCTCGATTTTCCTGAGCCTGAAAGACCGGTGACGACAACAAGGCTGTCACGGGGGATTTCTATATCAATGTTTTTGAGGTTGTGCTCTCTCGCACCTTTGACAAAAATTGATTTACTCATGATTAAATCACCGTTTCCTTACTGTCCGCGCAGCTCAATAATGCGGTCGCGGAGAATTGCAGCATATTCAAACTCAAGCATTTTTGAAGCTTCGCGCATATCGCGTTCAAGCTTCTTTATCATTTCATCGCGTTCTGCTTTTGTAAGCTTTTCACGCTTAATCTCGCTTGCATCCTTGGATATTTCAAGAAGCTCTGCGACATCCTTTTTTATTGTTTTCGGAACAATACCGTGTTCTTCGTTAAACCTTGCCTGAAGTGTTCTGCGGCGCAGTGTTTCGTCGATTGCGCGCTGCATCGACCCTGTTTGAGAGTCTGCGTACATTATTACCTTGCCGTGATCGTTTCTGGCAGCTCTGCCCATAGTCTGGATAAGCGATGTTTCGCTTCGCAAAAAGCCCTCCTTGTCGGCATCGAGAATTGCAACAAGCGATACCTCGGGAATATCAAGACCTTCTCGCAGAAGATTTATTCCGACAAGAACGTCAAATGTACCGAGACGTAAGTCGCGGATTATTTCCATTCGCTCAATCGTTTCAACGTTATGGTGCAGATATTTCACCTTTATTCCGGCACTCTCCAGATATGCCGTGAGGTCTTCTGCCATTTTTTTTGTGAGCGTTGTCACAAGCACACGCTCTTTGTCTTTGACACGTTCATTTATTTCACCGATAAGGTCATCAATCTGCCCCTCTGTCGGGCGGATATCCACCTCGGGGTCAAGAAGCCCCGTCGGGCGTATGAGCTGTTCTACAGTCTGAGCACTCCGCTCACGTTCATATTCTCCGGGTGTTGCGGAAACATATATAACCTGATTTATGTGGTCTTCAAACTCTGTGAAATTTAAGGGTCTGTTGTCGAACGCACTCGGAAGCCTGAAACCGTATTTGACAAGGGTTTCTTTTCGTGCGCGGTCTCCGGCGTACATTCCTCGCACCTGCGGAAGAGTGACATGGGATTCGTCAACGATAAGAAGAAAGTCTTCGGGGAAATAGTCCATAAGCGTAAACGGTGCAGAACCGGGCTTTCTCCCACTTATGATTCTCGAATAGTTTTCGATACCTGTGCAGTATCCGAGCTCTTCCATCATTTCTACATCATACTGTGTGCGTTGGCGAAGTCGCTGTGCCTCTAAAAGCTTTCCGTCCTCCTCAAAGACCTTGACGCATGCTTCCATTTCGTCAATTATTTCATTACAGGCACGTGCCATCTTTTCGGGGGTGGAAACATAGTGTGACGCAGGATATATCGCAACGTGAGAAAGCTCACGTTTGACAGAACCGGTTACTGTGTTTATTTCCGATATTCTGTCAACCTCATCACCGAAAAACTCAACTCTGATAGCTGAATCGTTTGAGTAAACGGGGAAAATCTCGATTGTGTCGCCGCGTACACGGAACTTGTTTCTCTCAAATGCAATATCGTTCCTTTCGTATCTTATCTCAACAAGCTTGCGGATAACATCATCACGTTCACGCGTCATGCCGGGGCGGAGTGAGATAACCATGCTTGAATAGTCTATCGGGTCACCGAGACCGTATATGCACGAAACACTTGCGACAATGATAACATCTCGCCTTTCGCCGAGAGATGCGGTTGCGCTGTGGCGCAGACGGTCGATTTCCTCGTTTGTAGAGCTGTCCTTTTCGATGTATGTGTCGGTGTGCGGAATATATGCTTCCGGCTGATAATAGTCAAAGTAGGAAACGAAATATTCTACTGCGTTGTCGGGGAAAAAGGCCTTCAGCTCGGAACAGAGCTGGGCGGCTAAGGTCTTGTTGTGAGCAAGAACGAGTGTCGGCTTCTGGACACGCTCAATGATATTTGCCATCGTAAAGGTCTTACCTGAGCCTGTAACGCCGAGAAGAGTCTGTTCGGAAAGACCTATTTTAATTCCTCGGGCAAGAGCATCAATAGCTTTCGGCTGGTCACCCGCAGGCTTGTAATCGGAAACTATTTTGAACTTTTTTTCTTCATTCATCGGGTGACACCTCACTTTCTGTAATCGATCAGATTATATACATAAAGCCCGTAAGGATGATAAGAAATGCAAAATTGAAGGCTGAAAACATAGCGATATAATATTTAGTTTTGCCTGGATTATGCTTTAAGTATTCGCGGAAGGTTATAAGGCTTGCGAGAGATGCAATAAGAGTTCCGGTTCCTCCTATGTTCACGCCCAAAAGAAGATTACGGTAATCGCCCGTGAACTGTGAAAGGAGTATAGAGGACGGGACGTTACTGATAAACTGACAGGACAGCTCCGAAACCAGCAAGGGGCTTTTTTCGAGAAGATTCGAGAAAAGTGTGTTTACGGCAGGAATTCTGGCCATGTTTCCTGCAAAAACGAAAAAGAAAACAAACGTGAGAAGAAGCGGATAGTCAACTGCTTTAAGTGCATTTCTGTCTGCGAAGAACAGAACGGCAGGAATTACGATAAGTCCGAGCTGATAGGGAATAGTGCGGAAAACTATAACTATTGCAAGCACAAACAAAGCGAGATACAAAAGAGTTCGCTTTGGGTTGAGCGAGATTTTTTCGTCCTGAAGTGACAAGGGCTCCGGCTTTACAAAGATAAAGCAGCAAACCGTTATGAGGATTACCGAGAGAACAAAAGGCGGCGCCATAATCTGCATAAATTCACCTGTGGGGATATTGAATTTTGTGTACAGATAGAGGTTTTGCGGATTGCCGAAAGGCGTGAGCATGCCGCCGAGGTTTGCGGCAATGTTCTGCATAATAAACGTAAATGCCATGTACTTGCATTTGTCGCATGATGTTAAAACGAAATAACCGAGAGGAAGAAAGGTGAGAAGTGCCATATCGTTTGCGATAAGCATGGAGCCGATAAAGGTTATATATACCAGAGCAAGAATACTCATCCTTGCTGTTTTGAAGATGATTACAACACGTCTTGCGAGAATGTAGAAGAAATTGATTTCACGCAGTGCGCACACAACGGCAAGCACACAAAAAAGACATGTGAGTGTTTTGAAATCAAAATAACCGATATATTTGCTGTCGACGGGAACAAAGATGCTTGTAACAAAAGCGGCAAGCAAGGCGATGAACATCACAGCGTTTTCTTTTACAAAGGAAAGAAAGTGTGAGGCGTGAGAGTGTCTTAAAGCTATTGTTGACATTGCAGAAAACTTCCTTTTTCTATATCTTTAGTACGGCTTCGGCAACACGGATGCCGTCAACTGCAGAGGAGAGAATACCGCCTGCATATCCTGCGCCTTCTCCGCAAGGATAAAGACCATGGAGAGAAGACATCATTTTTTCGTTGCGTATGATTCTTACGGGCGACGAGGAGCGGGTTTCGGGGGCTGTCAGAACGGCATCACCGTCACGGAAGGCAGGAATCAGACGTGAAAAGCCCGAAAGTCCGGCACGCAGAGTTTCGTTTATATAATCGGGGAAAAGCTCGGAAATATCACACTCACGCACTCCGGGGAGAAAGGACGGCTTTATCTTAGAAAAACCGGTGAGCTTTCCCGTGAGAAAGCCCTCGACCGTTTGTGCCGGAGCCTTCCAGTCGCCTCCGCCGAGAGTAAATGCGGCACGTTCTATTTTGCGCTGAAGCTCGACACCGGCAAGGGGAGATGCGCCGCCAAAATCATCGGGCGCTACGTTCACGAGCAAGGCACTATTGGCGTTTGTCTTGTTTCTTGCATAAAGACTCATGCCGTTGGTGACAATACCGCCGTCTTCACTCGATGCATTGATTACCTCGCCGCCGGGGCACATGCAGAAGGTATATACTGCGCGCCCGTTGGGGAAACGGTTTGACAGCTTGTAGTCTGCCGCACCGAGTGCAGGGTGTGAAGCGAAGCTACCGTATCGGCATATATCAATGTCATGCTGGAGATGCTCTATTCTCACTCCTATTGAAAACGGCTTCTGCTCCATGCTGATATTCATATCAAGGAGCATCGAAAAGACGTCACGTGCAGAATGACCTACGGCAAGAATTACATCATCGGTTTCAAATTCAACATCACCGTTTGGTGTTTTACACGTAATTGAAGAAACCTTACCGCCTTTTGAACGGATTTCGCAAAGCGTATGCGAAAACAGTACCGTACCGCCAAGGGATTTGATGCTTTCACGGATTCCGGAGACGACCTTCGGCAGATTATCAGAGCCGATATGAGGGTTTCTGATGTACAAAATCTCCTTTGGTGCGCCGTGTTCTGCAAACGTTTTCAAAACATCGTAACGGCGTTTATCGTGAGTTCCCGAGTTGAGCTTTCCGTCAGAGAATGCACCGGCACCGCCTTCACCGAACTGGACGTTGGAGGAGGTGTTAAGGACTCCGCCTTGCCAGAATGCAGATACGGTTTTTGCACGGTTTTCGACACATTCACCGCGCTCAATAAGAACAGGCGCGGCTCCTGCACGGGCAAGGGTAAGTGCGGCAAAGAGACCTGCCGGACCTGCGCCTACGACAACGGGGCGTTTTTCGGGAATTTCCGGTACGGCTGCGGCTTCTGCGGTATCCGGCTTTAAAACCGTGATATCACCGCGGCGGATACGCGAAACGGTCTTTTGTTCGTCGCCGAAAATCTTCACATCAACGGAGAAGACAAAATGAACATCCGTCCTGTCTCTTGCATCAACAGCTTTTTTTACAATATGAAGCGATTTTATGTCCTTCGGCGGAATGCCGAGAGCACGTGCCGCTTTTTTATAAAGCATTTCCTCGCTTCCGTCGAGCGAGAGCTTGAGGTTTCCAATTCTTATCATAAGACATGTTTCCTTTTTTGTCGGAAATTATCACAACTTATTATTATAGCAAATTTTATCAAAAAAGTAAACCGCCGGATTCTCCGACGGTTTGTTGTTATAAAAACGCTATTCCGCATACTGCGCCGAATATAATGTACCATATGGGATGCTTCTTGAAAATCTTGTAAAGTGCAAATATTACGGCGTAAATGAGCAGCTGTTTAAAATCAAAAAGAGTAAAAAGTGACGGTGCTAAAATAAAGCTTTCGGGAGTAAGCACCGTTACGGAAAGAACACTGTATGCGGCAGATGCAATAAGTCCGCAAACTGCGGCACGGATTCCGTAAAGACCGCTTTTGACGAGAGGATTATCCTGAAAACGGGCGTATGAACGGGCGATAATGAGAATGATTACAAACGAGGGAAGAGTCAGTGCGGCAGTTGTCGCAATACCACCCAAAACCCCGTAATGCTCAAAGCCGATATATGTCGCCATATTTACGCCGATGGGACCGGGGGTCGATTCGCTGACGGCTATCATGTTATAGAAAAGCTCGGGCTCTATCCAGCCACGGTCAACAATGAACTGCTGCATGATGGGGATTGCGGCAAGACCGCCGCCGATTGCGAAGAGTCCTGTCAAAAAGAAGGAAATACAAAGTGTCAATATGTTCATTTTGTCTTGCGACCTCCTTTCACCGCGATTCCGACGATGAGAGCGAAGAGAATAAGCCAAATGCTGTTAACGTCAAACACAACAACGGCAACAAAGGAGACTATTGCAAGAGCAAGACCGACGATGTCGCATATTGACTTTTTGCCGAGGTCAAGAACTGCCGAGGTAAGAATTACCGCAACGGCAATGTTGATGCCTGAAAGTGCCTTTTGAACATATATGTATTCGCTGAAGTTCGATATGAAGGCGGCAATGATTGAAATAATGATAAGCGAGGGAGTAATAACGCCGACTGTTGAGAACAGTGCGCCGAGAAAACCGTAGCGACGGTGACCGATGAAGGTTGCCATGTTTACTGCAATAATTCCGGGCGTGGACTGACCGATTGCAACATAATTTAGCATGTCCTCGCTTGTAATCCATCCGCGGTCGGTAACGAATTCGCGCTCAAGTATGGGAATCATTGCATAGCCTCCGCCAAAGGTGAAAGCCCCTATGCGGAAGAAGATAAAAAACAGTTTTATAAGCTCGCGAAGCATTCTTACAACTCCTTTTTACAGACTAACGGCATCTGCTTTTGCAGATGCCGCAGATAATTATTTGGTTTTATTCGTTTTCGATAAGTCCGTAGCCCCCGTCGTGACGTTTGTATACAACGGAGAACCTTTCCTCATCGGATGCGTTTTTGAAAACGAAGAACTCGTGGTTTAACAGATTCATCTGGAGAATGGCTTCTTCAACCGTCATCGGCTTTACTGAAAACCGTTTCGTGCGGACGATGTCAAACTCACGTTCTTCTTCAATGTCGTCGTAATCGGACTCTGCCGTGATTCGTTCAAAAGCACCGTCACGCAGACGCTTTTCAAGACGGGTTTTGTTCTTTCTTATCTGTCTGTCGATAGTAGTCTCTGCATCGTCTATCGCACGGAAGACATCGGAATCGCGGCATGCGGCGCGAAGGAGCATTGCACCGCTTTTTACGGTAACCTCAAGGCAACAATGACCGCGCTCTGTTCTTGCCGTAATACTTGCTTCCGCATCTGAACGGAAGTATTTTTCAAGCTTTGAGAGCTTTTTCTCGGCATATGCCTTTAAGTCGTCCGTGAAATTGAAATTACGCTCTGTGTAGATAAACTTCATATGATTTCGCTCCTTTCGATTTGGCACCTTTGTGCCTTTATCTAAAGTATACCATACAAAGTAATAAAATACAACATTGATTTAGAAAAAATAGACAATTATTTAAAGAAACAAGGTGCAAATTTGGTGAAATTATATCACGGTGGATGCGTGGCGTGATATATGACAGCCCATGTTGACTACGCACGGAAGCCCTGCAATATGCGTTGCGTGCTTTTCAATAAACACTGCAAGAGCGGTAATTGTGCCGCCCAGTCCCTGAGGACCGATGCCGAGCTTGTTGACACGTTCAAGCGCTTTTGCTTCAAGCTCTGCGTAGAGCTCATCAGAATGTGAGCTTCCGATATCCCGCAGAAGTGCTCGCTTTGCACAGAGCGCCGCCATATCCACAGTTCCGCCCAGCCCAACGCCGACAACAACGGGAGGGCAGGGGTTTGACCCTGCCTTTGAAACGGTTTCAACGATGAAGTCGATAATATCATCGGTGGTGGCAGAGGGTTTGAACATTTTCATTGCGCTCATGTTTTCACTGCCGAAGCCCTTTGGCGCAACGGTGATTGAAACCTTATCGCCCGGAACAATTCTTGTATGTAAAATAGCCGGTGTGTTGTCGTTTGTATTCACACGGCGGATGGGGTCGCCCACGACGGAGAGGCGAAGCTTGCCGTCAACATAACCGCGGCGCACACCCTCGTTGACTGCTTCATAAAAATCTCCGTCGGTAAGATGTACCTCCTGACCTATGTCAATAAACACAACTGCCATTCCGGTGTCCTGACAGGCAGGGATGCCTGCCTCTGATGCATACCTTGCGTTGTCGCACATGACCTTGAAAATGTCACGTCCGACCGGAGATTTTTCGTCCTTTTGTCCTTGCTCAAAGGAGCTTACAACGTCCTTGGGGAGATGACAGCAGGCATCCTCGCAAAGACGGGCAATTTCACGGGTTATATCTTTTACGGAAACTTCTCTCATGTTTTATTCACCAAATCCTTTTTCTGCTATATACATTCCTGCCATGTGTGCGGCAACTGCACCGTCGGCACATGCGGTAATTATCTGATACGAAATCTTTTCTCTTATATCTCCGGCTGCAAAAACTCCCGGAAGGTTTGTTTGGGTGCTCTCACCGGCAGCTATATGACCGGAAGGAGTAAGCTCTATCTTGTCACGGACAATATCGGTGTTCGGAATCATGCCTACAGCAATGAAACAACCGGATACGGAGACAGAGCTTGTCTCATTTGTAGATACATTTTTGACGGTGACGGATTCTACACGTTCATTGCCGCAGATTTCCGTAACGACAGAGCTTAGCAGAAGAGTTATGTTCGGCTCTTTTGAAACTCTGTCTGCAAGTGAGTCAAAGCCGCGGAAAGCATCACGGCGGTGTATGAGGGTGACACTGTTGCAGATTTTTGCAAGGTACAGTGCATCTTCAAGTGCGGTATTGCCGCCGCCGACAACACACACATCCTTGCCACGGAAAAAGTTGCCGTCACAGGTTGCGCAGTATGAAACGCCGAGTCCCTTGTATTTATCCTCTCCCGGAACACCGAGCTTTCGGTGGGATGCACCGAGCGCCAGGATTACGGTTTTTGTGCGGACATCTCTCGAGCTTGTCTTTATAAGATTGTTGCCGTCAGAAAATTCGATGTCAGTAACATCGCCGCGCATGGTCTCGGCACCAAGCTTTTTTGCGTGAGCTGCCATCTTTGATGAAAGTTCAAAGCCCGATATGGACTCAAAGCCGGGGTAGTTGTCGATTTCGGGAGTTTCTCCCATCTGACCGCCTGAGAACATGCGTTCAATAATAACGGTGGAAAGTCCAGCACGGGTTGCGTATATAGCCGCAGTCATGCCGGCAGGACCTTCGCCGATGATAGCTAAATCGTACATAAAGCCTCCAGATCAGAATTCTTTATAAAATGCGCAGATTGCCTTATACGTCATAAATACGTCGGATTTTGCGACGGTTTCAAACGGAGAGTGCATGCTGAGGACCGGAACACCTGCATCAATGGTGTCTATGTTGCGCTCTGCCATGTACATGGCAACAGTTCCGCCACCGCCCTGATCGACCTTGCCGAGAGAGCCCATCTGCCAGAGAACCTTGTTTTTATCAAACAGTGCACGCAGGCTTGCGATGAGCTCTGCAGATGCGTCGCTTGAGCCGGATTTGCCCCTTGCACCGGTGTATTTGCAGAGAGCAACACCACGGTTTAAGTATGCAGTGTTTTTCTTTTCGCAGACCTCGGGGAAGTTCGGGTCCATTGCGACGGTTACGTCAGTTGATAAGCAGGAGGAATTCTCGAAGCATTCACGGACAGAAGTATCAAAGGAAGAGCATATATCCTCTATAAACGTGTCAAAGAAACGTGACTTCATACCGCTGACACCCTCGGAGCCTATTTCTTCTTTGTCGGCAAGCATGCAGACAGCGGTGCGCTTTGGTAAAGCTGTATCAATTATTGCACGAAGTGAGGGATATGCACACACACGGTCGTCGTGACCGTATGCACCGATGAGAGAGCGGTCAAAGCCTATGTCACGGGCACGGAATGCAGGGACAACACACAGCTCTGCAGAGAGGAAATCCTCTTCCGTGATTCCGTATTTTTCGTTTAAAATGCGCATTATGTTGAGCTTTACGGCATCTGTATCCTTTTCGTCTGCTCCGTCAATCGGACGGCTTCCGCAGAGTACGTTAAGACCTTCTCCTGTTATGACCTCTCCTGCTTTTTTTGACATCTGGTCTTTCCCGAGGTGGGGGAGAAGGTCGGTGATTACAAATACCGGGTCTGATGCATCGCTTCCGACAGAGACGGTGCGGACCTCTCCGTTTTTGAGTGCGACAACGCCGTGGAGCTCAAGGGGGATAGCAGGCCACTGGTATTTCTTTATACCGCCGTAATAGTGGGTTTTAAAAAGAGCAAGTCCGTCGCTTTCATACAGCGGAGACTGCTTGAGATCTATTCTGGGTGAGTCTATATGGGCAGCGGCAATGTTTACGCCGCTACAGAGAGGCTCTTCGCCTATGACTGCGAGAATAACAGCCTTTTTGCGGTTGACCTTGTAAATCTTGTCACCGGGCTTTAAAGACATACCGCGTGAATACGGAACAAAACCTGCCATTTCGGCAAGTCTGACGCTTTTTTCAACGCACATACGCTCGGTTTTTCCGCAGTCGAGATACTCCTTATAGCCTTCGCAGAAGGAATCGCAGCCGGTAAAATCGAAACCTTCGTCAAAGGCAGTTTTTGGTGTAAAAAAGAGTTTTTCACGAAGTTCTTTAAGCTCGTTCTTTTTTTCTTCACTCATTGTTCTTCTCAGGTCCTTTCGTTATGAGATTGAAAATGTTGTTTACTTCTTTTTCTGTAGCCTCGAGACTTTCGTCGTTGACTATGATGTAATCACAGTTTTCAGCATAGAAGGAGTCTTCGGGCTGGGCATTGATACGGGCGCAGGCAGACATGGAATCAATTCCGTCGCGTGCCGTGATTCGTGCTATGCGAGTGCTTCTCGGTGCAATTACGCCGATTGTTATGTCGCATATCGAGCAAAGCTTTGACTCAAAAAGCGCAATGGCATCAATACAGAGATACTGCGCATTCTGCTCGTACAGACGTGCGATTTCACGCTCTGTTTCTTCGATAACGAATTTATGAGCTATTGCGTTTAAGTCTGCAAGCGCAGCTTTGTCAGAAAAGACGATTTCGGCAAGCGCTTTGCGTATGAGACGACCGTCGCTTCCGCAGGCTTTGGGAAATCGCTTTTTCAGCTCCCTCATCATTTGCTCTGATTCGTTTAAAAGCTTGTGGTATACGACATCGGCATCTATTGTATGTGCGCCGAGCTTGCAGAAGAGCTCAGAAACCGTACTTTTTCCCGAGCCGCTTCCGCCCGTTATTCCGATTATAAGCATAGGTATTCACCGTCCATTTAAAGAACTACTTTTGAAAATGCCGCGGCACGGCTTAAGCGGTTGACAATGGCAAGGCTTATGCCGTCGTCAGCTTTGGGCATTCTCGCATATATTACATCAAAGGTGAATTCGTCAAGATTTCGAAGCGCGGAAAACAGACCGTGAGCAAGCTCCTTGGGATGTGAAAGTCTGCCGTATGTAAAAACGGACACTCCCATACCGTCAAAAAGAGCTTTTTCTTCTTCAAAACATAGTATTGCAATATTTTTGTTTTTTATATTATCGGTTACATATTTTACAAACGCACCCGTCTCTCCCTCGGCTATAACTACGGGAGAGGATGGGGCATAGTGCTTGTATTTCATGCCCGGAGATGCGACCTGTTCATCGTCGTTTACTTCTTCGAGGATTTTTTTGTTAACAGAAACCTCGCCGACAGCATCTCGAAGCTCACGGAGAGTTACTCCGCCCGGACGAAGAAGCACCGGAATGTCGCCTGTAAGGTCGATTACCGTAGATTCAAGTCCGACTTCACATTCGCCGCCGTCAATTATCATCGGTATGCGACCGCTCATGTCGCGTATGACATGAAGGGCGGAGGTGGGGCTGGGCTTTCCTGAGAGGTTTGCCGACGGTGCGGCAAGGGGAACGCCTGCCGCCTCGATGATTGCACGTGCATACATGTGTGACGGAAAGCGGACAGCTACGGTTGCAAGACCTGCAGTTACCTCCGGCGGAATTTTGGCGCTTTTCTTCAAAATCATTGTAAGAGGACCGGGCCAGAACTTTTCTGCAAGAGTTACGGCTTTTTCGGGGATATCAACAGCTACTTTTGATAAATCGTCAAAATCTGAAATATGAACAATCAAGGGATTGTCGCCGGGTCTGCCTTTAGCCTTGAATATCTTTTTTACTGCATCGGGATTGAATGCATTGGCAGCGAGTCCGTAGACTGTTTCCGTCGGAATGGCAACAACCTCACCGTTTTTAAGTAAATTGCCTGCACGTACAAAATCGTCATGATTTTGCATCAGTCCGCGAATCTTAATCAGTTCTGTAATCATTAAAGAGACTTCCTTTCGGAAACTAAGCGTTTTCTGAAGCTTTGAGCTTTTCTGCCTGATCTGCGGTGATAATTGCATCAATCATTTCGTCAAGGTCACCGTTGAGGAATTGCTCAAGCTTGTAAAGCGTCAGAGCTATACGGTGGTCGGTGACTCTGCCCTGAGGATAGTTGTAAGTACGTATGCGCTCGCTTCTGTCACCCGTACCGACCTGACTTTTTCTCTCTGCCGCAATCTGTGATGCCTGCTCCTGCATCTGTATGTCATAAAGCTTTGTACGGAGGATTTTGATGGCACGGTCTTTGTTCTTGTGCTGGCTTCTCTCGTCCTGACATTCGACAACGATACCCGTGGGTCTGTGGGTGAGTCGGATTGCGGACTCGGTTTTATTGACGTGCTGACCGCCTGCACCCGAAGCGCGGAAGGTATCAACGTCAACATCTGCCATATTAAGGTCGACCTCAACCTCTTCGGCCTCGGGAAGAACTGCCACCGTAACGGTAGAGGTATGGATACGACCTGAGGACTCTGTGTCAGGGACACGCTGAACTCGGTGAACACCGCTTTCGAATTTAAGACGTGAGTATGCACCGGCACCTTCTATAACAAAGCTGATTTCTTTGATACCGCCAAGCTCTGTTTCGTTGAGTGAAACAACGTCAATGCTCCATCTGCGAGATTCTGCGTACATGGAATACATGCGGTAGAGGGAGTGTGCAAAAAGAGCAGCCTCTTCGCCGCCTGCACCGCCGCGGATTTCAACGATAACGTTTTTGTCATCGTTCGGGTCGGTCGGAAGTAAAAGTATTTTGAGCTCGTGCTCAAGCTCTGCAAGCTTATCCTTTGCCCCGGAAAATTCCTCCTGTGCCATTTCACGAAGCTCCGGCTCGAGCTTTCCGTCGAGCATTTCACGAAGGTCGGATATTTCCTGCTCGGTTGCACAGTACTGTCTGTAACATTCGATAATGGGGGTGAGATCCTTTTGCTCCTTTGAAATTTTTGCGGCAAGAGCGGGATCGTTGTACAGATTGGGATCTGCAAGCTTTTCTTCTATTTCTTTAAATTTTTCTTCAAGGAATGCAAGTTTCTCTAACATATTTTACCTCTCGTATATAAAATTCTGTATCTCAGTATATCACATATAAACATAAATTTAAATACTTTCCTCATACAGACCTTCCCATATGAGCATTTTTTCTTCAAGAGAAGCGTTTAATGCGGTATTTTCTTCATACAACTTTGACAAAGCCTCAAAGTCGCTTGCCGAAGCTTCGATTTCTTTTTCGATTTCGGAAATCCTCTCTTCAAGCTTTGATATTTCACGCTCAATATCACGAAGCTTTTTGTCGTTTATCTTCTTATTCGGAGCCTTTTTCTTTTCCTTCTTCTCGTGTGCGGTGACCGCCTGAACGGGAGCCTGTCTGCGCAGCTGCAGTTCCTGACGGTAAGCATCAAAGCTTCCGCGGTAATCAAAAATAACCCCGTCCCGAAGCTCCCATATTCTGTTTGCAAGCTTGTTTATGAAGAAGCGGTCGTGAGAAACGAACAGCAATGCTCCGTCAAAATCCTCGACAGCGCTCTCAATCCATTCGCGTGATGTGATGTCGAGATGGTTTGTCGGCTCGTCCAGCATGAGAAAGTTTATATCGGCGGACATAAGCTCGCACAGCTTGAGTCGTGACCTCTCACCGCCGGAAAGTGTTTTTACGCAGTCAAACACCTCGTCGCCGAAAAACAGAAACGAAGCGAGTCTGTTGCGTGCCGTCTGGGTGGAGACGTTGAGGTCGTAGAGTACGGTGTCGAGAATTGACCTGTCCTCGTTTGCAAATTTTATGACCTGCGGAAGCATTGCGGATTTTATTGAAGGATTGTACGTTACGCTTCCACTGTCGGGGGAAGCGTTTTTTGCTATGATGTCAAGAAGTGTTGTCTTGCCGCAGCCGTTGTCGCCGATAAGAGCTATCCTGTCTCCGTTTTCTATTGTAAGGCTAAGGTTATTAAAAAGAATTTTATCGTCATATGCCTTATCAATACCTGAAAGCTTGAGAACATTGTCACCATGGAAATTCAGAGAATTGAACCGGTTGTGCATTGCGGAATGTATTTCCTTGGGCTTTTCTGTCTTTCTGATTCTTTCTATGCGTTTTTCGATGGCAAATGCACGCACCTGAAGCTTTTTGTTTCCCATACCCCAGCCGTGCATGCGCTCGGCGGTAAATTCAAGCCGTTTTATCTCAGCCTGCTCTGCTTTGTATTTTTTTAGCTGTTCTTCATATCTTGCTTCACGTTCTTTTACATAGAAGCTGTAATTGCCGGGATAGAACTCGGCGTTTCCGTCTGACAGCTCAATAACGCGAGTTATACACTTGTCTATAAAATATCTGTCATGCGAGATTATAAAAACAGTGCCGCGGAAACGGGGAAGATATTCTTCGAGCCATTCCACCGCATCTATATCAAGATGGTTTGTAGGCTCATCAAGCAAGAGAATGTCGGGGTCCTGAAGCAGGGCGCATGCAATTAAAATGCGTGTCTTTTCACCGCCTGAAAGTGTGTCAAATATGCGCTCACGCATTTCTTCGGAGATGCCGAGTCCGTTGCAGGTTTTGCTTATCTCCGTCTCGATGTTATATCCGCCCATGTGCTCGAATTTAGCCGTGAGCTTGTCGTAACGGGAGAGTACATCCGCATCGGAGTATATTTCCATCGTCTTCTCAAGACTGCGAAGCTCTGCTGTAATTTCGTCAAACCGTGAAAACGCACTTGCAAGAACCTGATTTACCGTATACCCGAAAGGGTAGTCGGGTATCTGAGAAACGACCGCAATCCGTCTGTCGGAGGGAATGAGAACCTCACCGGAATCGTAGTCGAGCTGACCTGAAAGTATTTTGAAAAGTGTTGTTTTTCCGCTTCCGTTATCCCCGAGAAGCCCTACACGCTCTCCACGTTCAATGTTGAAAGTCAGATCGCGGAGAACATGGTGCTCTCCGTAAAATTTATTCAGTTTTGAAACCGAAATATCAATCATTTGCAGATGCCTTTTCTCTCTTAATAAGTTTTGCCGAAATAATTCCGTTGACGACGGCTACCATACCGCCTTCACAGAGCTTCGGAAGATTCTTTGTTTCATACTGATTCTGACTGACTGCGATGTCAAGCTCACCGAATTGGGTGTTCAGCACAAGGTGGAGAAATTCTCCCACGGGTGTTTTGTCTGCAATCATAAAGCGGACATCGCCGGTAACTATTTCGGCGCAAACACGGGTCATAAGGATATCTGTCGGGACTTCGTCCTCGGCACTCAGCATGCGCATGTACATTCCTACAGGTGCAAGCGCACCGAGTGCGGTGGTGTCATCGGAAAGGGTCTTGCGCATTTCAAGCTCGTTTTCAAAAAACGCAATAGAATGGGGAATCATTGAAACCTGAAAATCATACTCTGCATTTGCGGTAAAGTCGGATATTGCATATGCGCCCATAACTCTGGCACAGAGGCTTTGCTCACTGTCGGGCTTTTTGAGTAGTGCCTTGAAGTCGAGCATATCGTCGCGCTCTGCCGAGAACTCGCGCGAAAGCTCAAGTCTCCATACCGTGGAACCGTTGAAGTGAGGGTCGATGTTTAAAAGGGACACACTCTTGGTTTCGTGGTCAAGAGCCAGCCTTTCCCAGATTTCAGCACCGCTTCGGTCACTCCAGCAGGCGTATGCACCGTTCTCTGTCGGCAGAATACTGCCTGAGTTCAAAACGAAATCGGCAAGGCGGTATGCGCCATCCTCGTCCTCTATATTAAAACCGATGTTTTCAAACACAGTCGCCATGTCAGATATCCTCCATGATATTATTATAAAGGATATTTTAACATATACGGCGATAAATTTCCAGTATTTTATACGGAAGTGAATCCGAAATAGTTCAGAAGTCCGCGATATATTGCATCAGCAAATGCGTATTGGTCATCCTCTAATTTCTCTGCATCCGCGGCATTTGTGATATACGCAAGCTCTAAAAGTACGGCGGGCATTGCCGTGCGGCGCAGAACATAAAGAGACGGTCTTACAAAAACACCGTTATTTTTCGTGTCAAGTCTTTCTGTTATTGAAGTCAGAAGTGACTCGGCGAGCCACTGAGCCTGACCGCCGGCACCGTATATGTACATTTCTGTACCGTTGACATTCGGGTTGGTGTTTGCGTTTACATGGATGCTCAGAAAATAATCGGCAGGCCAGGAGTTCGCGGCATTTACGCGTGCGGCAAGACTTGTAGCATTCGTGGTTCCGAGAACCGTTTCGGGGGTGGGACGTGAAACTCTTGCTTCAAAGCGTGGGTCACGGTCCAGTATATCACGAAGATATATTCCGACATTGTAGGTTATATCCTGCTCCCTGAGTCCGAACCCCTCGGCTCCGGCATTTACACCCTCAGGATTGTGACCCTGGTCAATAAAAATTTTAATCGCCATGACAGTCCCTCCATTTTATTCTTTACTGCACTATACGAAAAGTTTTCTCAAATGTTTACTTGTTGATAAGTAATTCGGACATGTCTGCAAAACGGAAGCTTTGGCGATTCATAAGAAATAGTGTAAATAATTCAAGAAAAAATGTAAATACACGCAAAGAGAAAAGATATATACTTTATACAGTATAAAAGGAGGTTTTTATATGAAAAAAATAGGTCTTGTAAACATCGACACCTCGCACCCGTTTTCATGGGCGCAGAAGATGGAAGCAGCTCCGGAGCTTGACATGCAGTATGCTATGTTGTTTTCTGACGGCTTCCGCGGTGACGATGAGGTCAACTGGTTTATAAACAAATACAACATGATGGGCCGTGCAGCTACAATAGATGAGCTTGCCGAAAAGTGCGACATCGGCTTTGTTCAGTCATGTAACTGGGAAAAGCATGTTGATCAGGCAATGCCGTTTATAAAGCTTCGAAAGCCCGTTCTTCTTGATAAGCCGCTTGTCGGCAGCGTGAAGGATATCGCAAGAATCCGTGAGCTTGTTGCAAACGGTGCAAATATCATAGGCTCTTCTTCTGCAAGATATGCGGCAGAGATTCAGGACTTCCTTGCAACTCCTGTTGAAGAGCGCGGTGAAGTTGTTTCGGTTTACGGCGAAAGCGGAGTTGATGAATTCAACTACGGCGTTCACGTTGGTGAAATTCTTTCCGAAATCGCAGGTGCTCCTGCTGTTTCATGTCAGTTCACCGGCACAGCAGAGCGTGACGGTGCAAAGTGTGAGATTTACACGGTTCGCTTTGAAAACGGTGTAATCGGTACATACTGCACATATCTCTCAGGCTGGCGTCCGTTCAATGTTTCAATCATGACAACAAAGTCTTCCACTTGCTTCAAGATTGATTCATCAAAGATTTATATGGCACTTCTTACTCGTGTTTCGGAAATGCTCAAGACCGGCGAGCGTAAGACTGCCGATATTGAGAGAATTCTCAATGTTTCTGAGTTTATGCTCTGCGGCAAGCGCAGCCGTGATTTTGAAAACGGCAAAGAAGTAAAAATAAGTGAGCTTCATGCAGACGATGCTTTTGACGGATACGCTTTTGAAAAGGCATACGGCGCAGCATCAGCTGTTATGTATAAAGACTAATTTACAGGAGGAAAACAAAATGAAAATATCACTTTTTGTAACAAAGCGCCTCGTAGACGGAATCTTCGGGGAAAAGTATTTCGCAAGACTTCGCAAGTACGGTGACCTTGCAATTTACGACCGCGACGATTTCGAAGACCGTGCATACGCTCTCGATTTCGTAAAGGGCTCAGACATCATCATTACATCATGGGGCACTCCGGTAATCGACAAGGAAATCATTGAACTCTGCCCGGACCTCAAGGGTGTTTTCCACGCAGCAGGAACAATAAAGCCGATTATGTCCGATGAGCTTCTTGCACGCCGTGACATCCGCCTCACAGCTTCTGCTATTGCTATCGGCGAAGGTGTTGCAGAATCCGCTCTTGCTTTTGCAATTTCCGCATGTAAGGGTGCTTTCACAATGCCGCGCTACACAAGAGCAGGTGAGTGGAATGCTCATAACGCAGACGAGGTTATTGACTTCTATGACATCAAGGTCGGTATCATCAGCGCAGGTTTTGTCGGCCGTCATATGATTAAGCTTCTTCATAACTTCCATGTTGATGTTCTCGTATACGATCCGACTCTTACTAAAGAGCAGATTGCAGAGCTTGGTGCAGAAAAGCGCGAGCTCAATGAGCTTCTTGCTGAGAGTGACGTTATCTCTATTCACTCTCCTGACATTCCGCAGACACGCCACATCATCAACAAGGACAACATCGGTCTTCTCAAGGATCGCGTAGTTATCGTAAATACAGCACGCGGAACAATATTTGACGAACCGTATCTCATTGAACGTCTCAAGGAGAAGAAGGGCATGTTTGCATGCATCGACATCACAGAGGTTGAGCCGCCTGCAGCAGACAACGAGCTTCGCACACTTCCGAACGTCAACCTCACTCCGCATCTTGCAGGTACTGCAAACAACGGCCGTCGCCGTATCGCTCTCCATATCTGTGAAGAAACAGACCGCTTCTTTGCAGGTGAGAAGATGAGAACTGAAGTAGACCGTGATATGCTCTCCAAGATGGCATAATTACATATGCAAATCCTTTTTGGCGTAATTTTGTAAAGCATAGTGTCATGCCTTGATACTTTAATCAGGGCATGACGCTTTTGTTGAAAAAAGAAGATTTCTGTGATATACTGAAACAAAATCGTTGTTTTATTTTTGCAGAAGGAGGAAAGACCTGTGGATGACGTGCTCCGGAATTTGAAGGTATATACACTTATTCGCACCACATACACTCTTGATGTAAAAAGAAAATCTGAGAATATAATATATCACTGGCATGATTATTATCAGTTCGTATACACAAAAAGGGGAAGCGGTGAGGTTATCATTGCCGACGAGGTGTTTCCTGTTTCTGAAAATGATGTAATCATAGTAAAACGAAATGAGCCGCACACTTTTGCGACATACGGGGATAAGCTTGAAACTTATGAAGTAAAGTTTATTATTCTTGATGATAAAGCAGACTTTTTAAAGGATGCTCCGAGATACTTCTGTCACGATACTGACGGCAGTATAAAGCGTGCGCTAAAACAGATTGAAAGCGAGTCTGAGACTTTCGATGAGTTCAGCCGTGAGGTTATTTCAACTGAAATGTATAAGATTTTTCTTCTTATACAGCGCGAAATGAGCCGTAAGCGAGAAATAGCAGACATTGCCCGTAATCATCATGATGATGAGGAAGTGAGCGACGAGCTTCTTGACAAAGTTCGCGCGTATATAGACGAGAACATAGATAAGAACATAACTGTAAAAGATGTTTCTGATTTTGTCTGCGTCGAGTATAAATATTTCAGTCATCACTTTGCTTTGCGCTACGGAATGCGCCTGAAGCAATATATACGCAGAAAACGGATAGAGCTTGCAAAAGAGCTTATAGCGAATACGGATATGAACATGACGGCTGTTGCGGAAAGGTGCGGCTTCGGCACCATTCACTATATGACCAGAGTGTTTAAAAACGAAGAGAATTTGTCTCCGACCGAGTTCCGCCGCCGCTTTAAAAACGTGCATGCCGTTATGCTTGATGCGGCACCGGCTTCTTTTTATGACAGTAATAATACAGAAGAAAATTGATATTTGGAGGTTTGTTTGTATGATTAACGTAACAAAAACCGCTTGTAACTTTGTACGTGAACCGCTTCTCGCTCCGTTCGGGTTTAAGGGCGGTCATCTTGATGAACTCTGGCAGATAGTCGTCCGTATTGACGATGGCGATGACTTTGGTGTAGGCGTCGGCGTTCAGAGCGTTCTGTGGTCAGATGCCGAGATTTTTGCAACACATACACAGTGCGGCGGAAATATGCTTATGTTCCTTATTACCGAGTTTGCGCTCTCTAAGCTTTCGGGCAGAAGCTTTGAAACTCCGCTTGATGCGCTTGATTTTGTCCGTGAGGATGCTATTGCATATGCAAAGCGCATAACAGGGAAGCACGACCTTCGCGAGACGTTTATCATGAACGCTCTTGTTGCAGTTGACAATGCAATGTGGCAGCTTTATGCAAAGAAGCAGAAGAGCGAGGATTTCGTCTCGCTTGTTCCCGAGCAGTACCGTCCGGCACTTTCTTACAAGCACGAAAAGCTCTGTAACATACCGCTTATAACCTACGGTCTTTCCGATGAGAAGATTCACGGTCTTTTGAAAGAGGGCTTCTTCCTTTTGAAAATTAAGATTGGCTCAGACCCCGACGGTGACAAGGACCTTGATAAGATGCTTGCATGGGATAAGGCACGCCTTACCCGGATTCATAAGATTGCTTCCGAGTATACTACCGAGTATACGGAAAGCGGTAAAATTGCTTACTACATAGATGCCAACGGCAGATATGATACTGTTGAGCGTATGCAGGATTTTCTTGACCATGCAAGGTCAATAGGTGCGCTCTCGCAGATTGTTCTCCTCGAAGAGCCGTTTGCAGAGGATAACAAGATAGATGTTTCATCTCTTCCGTGCAGAATTGCCGCAGACGAATCTGCTCACTCGGTAAAGGATGTTGAAGAGCGCATTGCGCTCGGATATACCGCCATTGCGCTTAAGCCTATCGCTAAAACAATGTCAGAAAGCCTTCGCATACTTGGTGAGGCTACAAAGAAAAATGTTGTATGTTTCTGCGCTGACCTTACCGTAAATCCGCTCATGGCAGAAATCAATAAAAATGTTGCGGCAAGAATTGCTCCGATTCCCGGCATAAAGATAGGTGCTGTTGAATCCAACGGTGCACAGAACTACACCAACTGGGATAAGCTTTACTCCTATCATCCGATGGGGAACGAGAGCTTTGCTGCTCCGAAAAACGGCGTATATGAGCTTAATGACAAGTTCTTTGAAACTGCAGGCGGCATTTACCGCGACTCGGAGTATTACATCAAAGCAATATAAACAGTGTATTGATAAATCTATCGACAGCCTGAGATATAGAACAAATGAAGCAGACTTTACACGGTCTGCTTCATTTGTTTTATATCAATAGAGTAAAATGTCTCTGTAGTCTTTTATCTCGTTTGAAACCCTTCTGAGTGTCCGCGAATCAATTCGCTCGAGATTCGGATATTTTTTATGGAATTCGTCGCAAATATCTGCACGGAGGAAGGTTACGTCTATTGTGATGGGGAGGGATACTTTCAAGGGCTTGATCTCATCACGTCGGCGGATGCCGTCTTCGACTGCATCACATATGCGCTTTTCTGCTTCCTTAAAATCAATGCTTTCAGCGTGCTTCCAGTCTATGCCCTCTTTGACAAGTGCAACGGCAACGTTTTCGCCGATGGTTTCTTTTGCCTCGTTACATGTGGCACGGTCTCCGGATACCATAACAAGAGGAACATCAAATGCACCTGCGTACAGAGCACCCTGAGCGATTTCACCGTAATCCTTTCCGTTAACCTTGTAAGAAAACCAGTTGGCGGATGACTGGACGTGCTCTAAAAATGCGTTCAGTGTTCCCGGCTTTGCGTGAACTCCCACCTCAAGACACGCATCAATCTTTTCACGTGTATACAAGTCGCAGTACTCAAGAACACTTATTTGTGTTGCGCGCGGATCGAGAAGCTCTTTCTTGAAATTAGAACCTCCGCCGTGCCCGTCTACTACATATACCTTGTCGGCACCTGCGCGGAAAGCACCTTCTACGGCTGCGTTTGTGTCTGCCATAAGACGCTCTCGGGCGAGCTCTTCACCCTCCCAGTCGTGTTTATGCACCTGTTCCCAAAAATCCACACCGGTGATACCTTCAATATCTGTCATGATAAGAATATTCATAAATGAATGCCTCCTTGAGATTTGGTCTTCAAAAATTATATCACTGCACTTTTTGCATGTCAAACAAAAACACAATTTAAACAAAAAATGCAAGCGTGTACGTTTTTTAAATGCATCTTGCAATTTGAGAGGAAGTGTTGTATAATACGAACAGATAATTAGTCCAGTGAATGAATAAAAAACAAATTACCCTGAAAGGAATGAAAAAAGATGAGAGTGCTTGCTGTCGGTTGTCATCCCGATGACCTTGAGCTCAGCTGCGGCGGAACTCTGGCACGCATGGTCAAGGAAGGGTATGAAGTATATACCTGCCATGTTTGCAACGGAGATATGGGGCACGTCGTTATCATGCCGGATGAGCTTGGTAAAATGCGCGAAAAGGAAGCAGAGAACGCAGGTGCGATTCTCGGTGTGAAGAAGGTTTACAACGTCAACGTCGGAGACTGTATGATTTATGCGGACGACATAGATGCACGCCGTGAAATGGTGAGAATCATCCGCGAGGTTCGTCCCGATTTTATAATCACTCACGGACCCGATGACTATATGAACGACCATCTGCAGGTCAGTCAGCTCGTTTTCGAAACAAGCTTTACTGCAACAGTAGGTCATATGTTCCCCGAATATCCGGCTACGGACAGTGTTGTTCCGATTTATTATATGGACAATCTTGCAGGAACAAACTTTGTGCCTGAGATGTACGTCGATGTTACGGACTATATTGAACAGAAGCTTTCTGCTGTAGAGTGTCACGAAAGCCAGATAGTCTGGATGCGTGACCACGATAAGATAGATTTTATCGAGTTTGTAAGATCATGCACCCGTGCGCGCGGTCTGCAGTGCGGTGTTATGTATGCGGAAGGCTTTAAAACATGTAAGGCGCATCTTCGCCAGACAATAATCAGACATTTGCCGTAAAGGCTAAAATAAAAGGAGGATAATTATTATGGATTTCATGAGTACGGTAAAGGGGTCACTTCTTGATGGATTTTATCCGGCAGGATGGGACTTCGACAAAATTGACAAGTGCTGTTCAAATGCACCGGAGGCTATTTTTGAGCGTCAGTCATTCTGGCATCCGGATTTCAAGCCTGTTCAGTGCGAAAATGTTGCAGAGTTTGATATGATGATGGGTCACGAGATTGCAAACCAGATCAAAATGGCTCGTGATGAGGGTATTAAGCTTGCTATGATTCTTCCGGCAGGTCCTATGGGTATGTACCGCTGGGCAGCATATTTCCTCAATGAATGGGATGTAGACTGCTCACATGTATACGGCTTTAACATGGACGAGTGGAGTGATGCTGACGGCAACACTCTTGATCCGTCAAACCCGGGTTCGTTTACATATGCAATGCGTGATGCATTTTACAGCAAGATAAACAAGACCGTTCCCGAAAATCAGAGAAACTTTGCGACCAAAGAAAATCTTCCCACATATCCGGAGAAGATTGCAAAATTAAAGGCAGAGGGTGCTCGTCTTATAACAACCTTCGGTATCGGACGTATGTGCCATATCGCATTCTGGGAACCGCAGTTCGCAGCTGAGTTTGCATCAGACGAGGAGTGGAAGAACCAGATGTACCGCATCGGCGCACAGCTTCATCCGCTCACAATTGAGCAGAACGCTATCACAAGCTTTAAGAGCAGAACAAGCCTTGTTCCGTGCCGTGCAAACACAATAGGCCCCGGACTGTTCCTTCAGTCTGACCGAATTATCGGCGGCTGCGACGGCGCTCTTTCACGCGGTATGCAGTGGCAGGGAATGTCTCTCTGGATGACTCTCCGCTATGGCCCGACACGTTGGATTACATCATCCTATATGCCGACTCTTGCAGGTAAGCTCTTCTTCTTAAAAGAACTTGCAGGTCCGCTTGTAGCAGAGTGCAACTAATCAGCCCTTTCACCGTTTCAATTTGCTCAAATTGTGTTTTTGTTTGACAACAACAGTGAAAGGTGACATACTTAAAAAAGCCGCAAAAGGTTTCCGGTATTATATAGAGAGAGGATATATTCGATGAAAAAAGTAAGATGGGGCGTTATCGGCGCCGGAGGCATAGCCGACAGGCGGACTCTTCCGGGCATGATGCTTTCTGATGAGGCAGAGCTTATTGCCGTCATGGAGGTAAATGAGGAGCTTTCTGAAAAGCTTCGTGTGAAATACGGGGCAAAGCGTGCATATACAGACCACAAGGCACTGCTTGCAGATCCCGAGGTTGATGTTGTCTATATAGCATCTCCGGTCAATTTTCATAAAGAGCAAGCAATTGATGCGGCTCGTGCAAAAAAAGATATTCTGCTTGAGAAGCCGATTTGTCTTGATATATCGGACGGAGAAGAGGTTCTCAGGGTTTGTGAGGAAGAAGGAGTAAAGATTGCAACAGGTTTCCTTATGCGTTTCCATGCAATCAATGCAAAGATCCGTGAGCTTATTCAGTCGGGATGTATTGGTCAGCTTGTTTCCTGCCGTGCACAGTTTTCCTGCTGGTATCCGGATATGCCGGGGGCATGGCGTCAGGTAAAAGCTCTTTCAGGCGGCGGTGCGCTTATGGATATGGGCGTTCATTGTATCGACCTTATCCAGAACATCACAGGTTCAAAGGCAAAGCGCGTTGCATCTTTTTCAAAGACGCATACCTTCTCCTATGAGGTGGAAGACCAGGCATCGCTTATGATGGAGCTTGAAAACGGTGCAGTTGCATACGTTGAATCAAACTTCAACATTCCCGATGCTGTTCCCAGTAAGCTTGAGTTTTACGGAACGGGCGGCTCAATAGTTGCCTACGGTACTCTTTCTCAGGAAGAGGGCGGAACCATTGAGGTTATTGCCGCAGACAGCACGCTCGGTTATGATGCACAGCAGACAAGAAACGAAGTCAAAAAGCTGGACGTTAAGGTTGAGTTCGGAAATATGTACACAAAAGAGCTTGATTCCTTCGGCCGTTCACACCGTGACGGCGCTCCCGTTGAGGTTCCGGCAGCTGATGCGATTTTTGCACAGCGTGTTATTTCTGCCGCGTATGAATCTCAGGAAAAGGGAAGGTTTATCGAACTTTAATTTCGGAGGCGGATTACAGTGCTTAAATTCGGTGTATCAAAGCGTGACATAACGCCCAAAATGAATATGGCGATACCCGGCCATTTTGACAAGCGGTTTGTAAATGAAATTTTAGACCCGTTGTATGTAAAGGTAATGGTGTTTGAAAATGACGGTCATACCGCATGCACTGTCGTTTGTGATGCGGTGAGCATTGCCAGGGACGATGTTTTGCGAATCCGCAGAGGCATTTTTGAAAAATGCGGAATTGATGAAAAAAACATATCCGTATCGGCAACTCATACACACACGGGCGGTCCTGTTTGGGATTGGTATGATGCAGGAGAGCATAATCCGATATACATAAACATGCTTGTTGATGCTGCCGTTGTTGCTGCTTCTGATGCTTTCGAAAACAGGGTTTTCGCAAAAATCGGTTTTGCAAAATGTGAGGTTGAAGGCATAAGCTTTATAAGAAGATTCAAAATGAAGGACGGCAGATATCTCACCGGCGTAGCGGGACATCCTGAAAACGCAATAGAGCCGGTCGGCACACCGGATAATTCGTTTGTTGTCGGCAAGGTTTGTGACGAGAACGGAAAGCTTATTGCATTCATATCAAACTTTGGTGTTCATCTTGATATGATGGGAAGATTGCCGAATAAGGGAAAAATCTCGGCTGATTATCCGGGTGAGCTTGCAAGACTCATAAAAGAAAAGTTCGGCGATGAGGTTGAGAGTGTTTTCTTTACGGGTCCTTGCGGAAACACAAATCATGTAAACGTGTTGAAGCTTCCGGTAAACTGTACGGTTGACAAAGATTTTCCGGAGATTAACTTCCATGAAAAGACGGCACTTGCCTTGTTTCATGCTTTATGTGAGCTTGAGGAGAACATTGAGCTTTCCGATGAAGCAGAGGTCGTAGCCATGCGCGAGTTCTTGTCTGCAAAGCTTCGCCGTCCGACAAAAGAGTATGTAGATACCGCAGAGCGTTTTCTGCACGGAGAGGATGTCATTTTTGAAGGGCACGGTATTGAAGAATACAATCTCCAGCTTCGCCGCCAGATTGCGATTGCAACACTTGATGCATACCATAATCCAATCAACATGATAGATGTTGAGGTTATGACATTCAAAATCGGTGATGCGGCATTCGTTATGTGGCCGGGTGAGGTTTTTGTCGAATACGGAAAAGCGGTAAGAGAAGCTTTCTGTGATAAAAATGTTATAATTGCAGAGCTTTCAAACGGCTCGTTCGGCTCTTATCTTCCGACGGAAGAGGGTCTTGCCCAAGGCGGCTATGAGCCTACCATTACGGGAAAGATTACACCTGAGCCGAAAATAGGTACCGATATGGTAAATTCTACGATAGAGCTTCTCGGTAAAGCATTTTGATATAAACATATGCCCTGCATGTTCGCAGGGCATATGTTTTAAGTAAAACTATTGACGAAGAAGGAAAAATTTATTAAAATATATCTATGAGGTGAAATGAAATGTACGATGTTGCTTGTGTCGGCATCCTTGTTGCGGATGCTATTTGTAAAGAAGTGAATAAGCTGCCTGAGCAGGGTAAGCTTAATCTTATAAACAGTGTCAAGCTGTATAACGGCGGCTGTGCGATGAGTGCGGCAATTGATATGGCAGTTCTCGGTTCAAAAACGGCGATAATCGGAAAAATCGGCGATGACGGCTTTGGCTCTTACCTCAAATCCGTGCTGATTGATAAAAATGTAAATATTGACGGGCTTGTTGTTGAAAAGGGTGCAGACACCTCTGCATCAGTTGTTATTGTAGATTCGAGCGGTGAGAGATCCTTTCTGCATTGCAAAGGAACAAATGACACCTTCTCATATGATGATGTAAACTTTGATGTTATTAAAAATTCCCGTATAGTTTTTGTTGCCGGCTCCATGCTTATGAACAAGTTTGACGGCGAAGACTGTGCCCGAGTGCTTAAAAAAGCAAAAGAAATGGGTAAAGTAACGGCACTTGACACCGCGTGGGACGACAGCGGTCGCTGGATGGAGGTTTTAAAGCCTGCACTTGAGTATGTTGATTATTTCATACCGAGCATTGAAGAGGCGATAGAGCTTGCCGGCGGAGAGTGTGACCACGATAAGATTGCCGATTGTTTCTTTGACTGCGGAGTAAAGCATGTAGCCATAAAGGTTGGCAAAAAAGGATGCTACTGCCGTGAGTCAAAGGAATCAAAGGGCGTTTACATAGCGCCGTTTATCCGCGAAAATCCTGTCGATACTACGGGTGCAGGGGATTCCTGGTGCTCGGGATTTCTTCACGGAATTGCCATTGGAAAGAGTATGGAAGAGGCTTGCCTTATAGGAAATGCAGTTGGTGCACATATAATTATGGAGGTAGGTGCGACAACAGGCGCACGTCCGTATGAGGAGATTGCGAAATTTATAGAGGAGAACAGGAAATAGTCAAGCGATGGTAATGAAAACCGAGAAAAACAGGCAGACTGCGAACTTAGAACTTGTAAAGCAGTCCAACCTGACACTTGTTTTCAACTTCATAAATGCACATCAGCCCGTATCGAGAGCTTCTATTGCTCGAGCTACGGGCTTGAGTCCTACCACGGTTTCCTCTCTTGCCGATGAGCTTATATCGGAAAACATGATAGAGGAGACCGGTATGGGCACGCTTCACGGCAGTGGCAGAAAGCCGATTATGCTTGCCGTAAAAACGGACGGCGGATGCGTGGTTGCGGTAGAGGTGCGAAAGGGCACGCTTGAATTTGAGGTGTTTGACCTCAAAGGTAACAGCGTGGTTTATCAAAAATGCGGAATTTCGGATTATGAAAAGCTTGGTGACATCATAGCAGACGAGGTTGAAAAAATATATAAGGGTCACGGAAGGCTTCTCGGTATCTGCGTTGGTGTGCCGGGAATAGTGGATAAAAGAACAAAACGTGTTTTGTCCAAGTTGATTCCAGTAAATCGGGATAATAACTTCTTTGATGTTTTAAGGATGCGCTTTCCTGATGTAAAAATAAAGCTCGGTAACGAATCCTCTTTCTGTGCATACATAGAAAAGGTAGAGGCTAAAAAGGATATACACAGCCTTGTGTATATCGACATAAACGTCGGTATAGGTTCGGGTATAATACTTGATGACCGAATATACACCGGTGCGTTCGGCAATGCCGGAGAATTCGGGCACATGTCTGTAGATGCAGACGGTAGAGTATGCAAGTGCGGAAACCGCGGTTGCATAGAAGAAATGGCAGGTCCTCCGGCGATATGCAAGGCTTTGGGAGTTTCGTCCATTTCGGAAATAGACACAAATGATAAAAGTGTTTACGAAAAGCTTGATGACATATGCAAATATTTCGCTTGCGGCATAAATAATATAATGAATATGATAAATCCGGAAGCTGTTGTTCTGGGGGGCGAGGTTACGTATCTCGGACAGCCGTTTCTTGACCGTATAAAAAAGAAGCTTGATGAGATTATGTTCTCTGCAGACCCGGAAGTGTTTTCGCTCAGATTTTCTTCGGTATCGGGGAATGCGGTAACGAAGGGCGGCGGAAAGTATCTGCTTGACAGAATCTTTGAAGACGGAGATTTTATTATTGAATAACGGAGGTTAACATGAAAGCATTTAACAACTTGGCAGATTTGAAAAAGAATGAAGAAATTCGCATCGCACGCATTGAGAGCTTTATGCAAAAAGGCGTTTTGTTCTCTGATTTGAGTGCCGATATTGCAGAAACTGCAGAAATCGGGGACGGAACCGTTATCCTTTCCGGCGTTGTTATCGGAGACGGGGTTAAAATCGGAAAAGACTGTGAGATTGGTCCCAATACAGTGATAACCGACAGCGTTGTCGGTGATAATGTTAAAATCAATTCCTCAAAAATCAGCGAAAGCAAGATTGACGACGGCACAACCGTCGGTCCGTTTGCACATCTTCGCAACGGATGCAATGTCGGCAAAAAGTGCCGCGTCGGCAATTTTGTTGAGTTCAAGAACGCAACGCTTGATACGGGAAGCAAGGTTTCTCACCTTTCGTATATAGGAGATGCAACACTTGGCAAAAACGTAAATATGGGTTGCGGGTCAATAACTGTCAACTATGACGGTGTGGGCAAATACAGAACAGAAATCGGCGATAATGCCTTTGTCGGATGCAACGTCAACCTCATTGCACCGGTCACGGTCGGCGAGGGTGCTCTTGTTGCGGCAGGTTCAACAATAACCGATGAGGTTCCGGCAGACGCTCTTGCAATAGCACGAGCCCGTCAGACGGTCAAAGAAGAAAGAGCTTCCAAGGTTTTTGAAGCAAATCGCAAAAAGAAAAACGGGTGATTGGTCGTGTCGATATTCGACTTGTTTGAAAAAATAAAATCGGAAAGAGAGCCACCTGCAGGTAAGCCTGAATGGATAATCGCAGGACTTGGAAATCCCGGTAAGGAGTATGAGAATTCACGGCATAATACGGGATTTATGGCTCTTGACACGATTGCCGGTATGCATAAAATTGATGTTTCCGAGCTTAAGTTCAAGGCACTTTGCGGCAGGGGAGAGATATCGGGAAACAGTGTCCTGCTTCTCAAACCTCAGACCTTTATGAATCTTTCGGGCGGATCTGTTGCCGAGGCGGCGGCGTTCTATAAAATTCCGATGGAAAGAGTAATAATTATTTACGATGATATTTCTTTGCCGATAGGGAAAATTCGCATCCGCGCAAAAGGAAGTGCCGGAGGGCATAACGGCATAAAAAATATTATTGAACGAAGCGGTACGGACGTATTTCCGCGTATTAAGGTCGGTGTAGGTGCACCGAAAGGCGAGGGTGAGCTGATTGGCTGGGTTCTCGGTTCGTTTACGAAAGACGAGAAAGAGTCGCTCATAAGCGCAATTGATAGAGCCTGTAAGGCAACGGAAGAAATCATATGCAGCGGATGTGCGAGTGCTGCACAAAAATATAATTAAAGGCTGGAAAGCTCATGCTTGCTCTCTGTGATGCATTAAAAAAGAATAAAGATTTTTCAGAGCTTTTGAAAAGAATTGAAGCCGGAGAATGCCCGATAGCACTCTCCGGCTTATCTGCCGTACATAAAGCGCATATTGTTTCGGCAGTGCGGATGATAACCAAGAAGCAGGTTGTATGTATTTACGCCGATGAGCTTGATGCTCGCCGTGCCTTGCGTGATATTTCCGTAATGTGCGGCGAAGCTCCGAGAATTCTTCCGGTTGCGGAAAGGTCACTGCATGACGTTGACTCTTCTTCGCACGAGTTTGAACATGAGCGTATGGCAACACTCAAGGCATTGGTTGACGGTGGTGCCGGAATAACTCTTGCGCCCGTTTTTTCTCTTATGCAGAGAACTCCGCCGTGTGAAAACATTGCAGGCAAAACGATTGTGTTAAGGCTTGGAGAGGAGACCTCTCAGGAGGGACTGTGTGAGAAGCTTATATCTTACGGATATTCTCGTTCTGAGCAGGTTGAAAGTGAAGGGCAGTTTGCCGTCCGTGGCGGAATAGTCGATATTTTCTCCCCCGGAAGCGAAAATCCCGTTCGTGTTGAGTTTTTCGGAGACGAAATTGACTCCATGGGCTTTTTTGAAACAGAGTCTCAGAGGAGAATTGAGAACACGAAAATTGTCAGACTGCTTCCGGCAACAACACTTGAGAGCTCGGAGTATTTGGGTCTCGCTGAAAAATTAAAGGAAGAGCTGTTACGAGAAAACAGGAGAAAGAAGAAAAACGACCGACTTATAAAAACTTTGGAATCTGATATAGAGCTTATTGAGTCAGGACTTCCACTTCGTGCAAAAGACAGATATCTGAACCTGATTTATCCCGAACGAAGCTGCGGCCTTGATTATATATCTGAGGATGCGATTATATTCATTGATGACTACTATCGCATACGTGATACTGCCGGGCGAGAAAAAAAGCGTGAGGTCGAGGATGTTAAAAGCCTCATTTTAGGTGGCGTTCTGCTTCCGGGAACGGATTGCTTCTGTGAAGACTTCGAGCTTGTCCGCAAATTTATTGCAGAGCGGAAAAGTGTTTTTTTGGAAGCCTTCGTACGTGCAGAGTACGGTATATCCCCTAAAGCAGTTCTTTCGATGGTTGCACGTCAGCTTCCGAGCTACGGCGGAAATCTTGAGCTTGCCTGTTCTGAAATTTCCGATGCGGTAGAAGAAAACAACCGAGTCATAATTCTTACAGGAAGTGAGAAAAGCGCAGGTAATATGCAGGTGCTTCTGCGTGAGAGAGGAATAAATGCTACTGTCGATTTATTGCTTGCAAGGCTTCCTGAGCAGGCAGGCGTAACAATAGGTGTGGGTGTTCTTTCGGCAGGGTTTTCTTATCCGGGGGATGACTTTGCGTTGTTTACAGAAGGACAGCTTATGCGAACAGCTGCAAAGCGCGGAAGAATACGCAGAGACAAGAAGAACAGTCAGAAAATCAATAATTACCGCGAGCTTACCACCGGTTGCCTTGTTGTTCATGACCTGCACGGTATCGGAAAGTTTGCAGGTGTTTCAAAAATAAAGACCGATGGTGTTGAAAAGGATTATATCAAGATTTTATATCTGGGGACTGATGCGTTGTATGTGCCGGTAACTCAGCTTGATATGGTATCTAAATATATCGGGGGAGGCGAAGAGTCGGGAGTGAGACTGTCAAAGCTCGGCGGAGGCGAGTGGCAGAAGACAAAACTTCGTGCCAAAGGTGCCGCGAAAGAGCTTGCCGAAGAGCTTATAAAGCTCTATGCCGCACGTCAGGCAATAGAGCGTGATGCGTTTCCGCCGGACAGCGAATGGCAGAAGGAGTTTGAAGAAGGCTTCGAATTTGAGGATACCGACGATCAGCTCCGTTGCAGTGCGGAAATCAAAAGCGATATGGAGCGCCGATACCCGATGGACAGATTGCTGTGTGGCGATGTCGGCTTCGGAAAGACGGAGGTTGCACTCCGTGCCGCGATGAAATGTATACTCGGCGGAAAGCAGGTCGCAATACTCGTTCCGACAACGGTGCTTGCAGAACAGCATTATATTACCGCAAGCCGCAGATTTTCAAACTATCCCATCAAAATCGGTCTGACATCTCGTTTTTGTTCGGACAAACAGAACAGAGAGACGATAAAGGGAGCAAAAAACGGTGAGCTTGATTTGATAATCGGCACACACAAGCTTTTGGCAAAGACCGTATCGTTTAAAAAACTCGGTCTGCTTATTGTGGATGAAGAACAGAGATTCGGCGTTTCACATAAAGAGAGACTGAAGGAAATGACAAAGGAAGTTGACGTTCTTACTCTTACGGCTACCCCGATTCCGAGAACACTCAATATGGCGCTTTCCGGCATACGTGATATGTCTATCATGGAGGAGGCGCCGAGAAACCGTCATCCTGTTCTTACGTATGTATTCGAGCATGATAAAGAGATTGTTGCCGATGCTATACGTAAGGAAATAGCACGTGGCGGTCAGGTGTTTTATCTCCACAACAATGTCGCATCCATAGAGGCCTGTGCGGCAAGAGTGGTAAAGCTTGTACCGGGTGTTACGGTTGCTGTCGGACACGGTCAAATGGGCGAGGGAGAATTGTCTGAGGTTATGAGGCAGATGAGTGAGGGTGAGATACAGGTTCTTGTCTGTACTACCATCATAGAAACGGGCATTGATATTCCGAATGTCAACACTCTCATAATAGAGGACGCGGATAAGATGGGACTTGCTCAGCTTCACCAGATACGAGGAAGAGTAGGGCGCTCCAGCCGTCATGCCTATGCTTATCTTACTTACAGAAGAGGAAAGGCTCTTTCGGAAATAGCAGAGAAGAGACTTGCCGCCATTCGTGAGTATGTTGAGTTCGGTTCGGGCTTTAAGATAGCTATGCGCGACCTTGAACTCCGAGGCGCAGGAAATGTGCTCGGTGCAGAACAGAGCGGGCATATGGTGAGTGTCGGCTATGATATGTATTTAAAGCTTCTTGAAACTGCGATAGCGGAGGAAAAGGGTGAAAAGCCGCAGAACAGCACTACTTGCAGTGCTGACCTTACGGTTTCGGCAAATATTCCGGAAAAGTATATAGAATCAAGTGAGACCAGAATGGATTTGTACCGACGTATAGCGTCTATTGCGGACCGGGAGGATGCAGACGATGTGATAGATGAGCTTTGCGACCGTTTCGGAGAGCCACCGCGTGAGACTATGATGCTTATAGATATTGCACTTCTTCGAAATGCGGCTGCAAATGCAGGGATATGCGATATAACGCAGAAGGGAAGAAGTCTTAAAATAACAATGGCAGACCCGACGTTTGAGATAATCTCCAAGCTGTGTGCAAGACCGGAGTATAAGGGAAAAATCTTGCTGAATGCAGGACAGGAGCCGTATCTGATGCTAAAGCTTAAAAACGACGACGAACCGCTTGATAGTGCCGAAAAGTTTGTTAAAGCATATAAAGAAGCAAGAGAGCAAAGCGTATAGCTTTGCTCTCTTGCTTCAGACTGTCGAAAAAGGCGCGAGAGCATAAGCGGAGGAAAAATTTAAAGAGAGTTTTTTCGTAAAACAAACATTGGTCAAAAGCAAATGCACGCATATTTAAAATCCCTTGAAGTGTCGAACTTCAAGGGATTTTC
>JAFQSU010000076.1 GCA_017409405.1 Oscillospiraceae bacterium
ACTTATCTTGCCGCATCCGATAACTCCTACTTTGGTCATATTCTTCATCCTTCATTCCGTTGGCAGATATTATCTGCTCTCCGTTATTACTTTTGTTTTTCAATTTAATGATAACATTTTCTGCAAAAATACAACAACCTCTAATTTTGGATAATCGTCCTGAGTTTTTTTGTGATAAAAATACCACTTGCCATAATCGCAGAAATGTTGTATCATACAATTGCAGATAAAGTTACGTGAGGAGGTTATTCGATGGATGCTGTTGTTATGTCGCCGTATTCTTATGTGATGCCGCACATGTCTCAAAACAATGCGATTTTAAAAACATTTTCTATAACCGTTTCACAGCTACGTGACAAGCGCATAAGCTCAACGCACTGGCACGATTATCTCCAAATATGGTACACGGTATCCGGCGAATATTCCCACACGGTAAACGGAATCACCTATGCTCAGAAGCCCGGAGACGCCATGCTCGTTTTTCCGTATATGATACATAACATAGACGCCTCAAAAAGCGATTTGGAAGCCTTGCAGGTTTATGAAATTTCGATTAAAAAGGATTTGTTTGAAAAGCACTGCATCCCGTTTCTGTCTCACTCGTATCAAAGCGCATCGTTTGACTCGTTTTATCTGAGTCCGACTGTGCATCTGGAAGGTACAAACAAGGAACGCGCAGATATTTTATGCTCCGAGCTGACGAGCGAGTATGACAAAAAATTTGCCATGCAGACAACTAAAATGGTCAGCAAGATTGCAGGCTTGCTCGAGCTTTGCATAAACAGCTGTGACAGGGCGGCATCAAAGCGCGAGCTTGCGTCTGTCCGCACGCGGCACGAGTATCTTGACAGTGCAATAAACTTTATATTTGATAATTCGTCAAAAAAGATCACGCTTGACGACATAAGCGTTGCCGCAATGACCTCAAGAAGCGTGTTGGCACTTAATTTCAACAAAACAGTCGGTAAAACCTGTCACAACTATATCACATCACTCAGGGTATCCCATTCTCTCGAGCTGCTACGACGTACAAAAAAGAGTATTTCGGAAATTGCCGAAGAGTGCGGCTTCTGTGATGTGAGCCACTTGACCCGTTCGTATATTAAAGCATTCGACGAGTCACCCTTGTCCGTGCGAAAACGCTACAAAAAATTGGCTCAGGAAAACGGCGAGTATCTGTTCAATCTGTATAAACGTGAAAACGGCTGGTTTATTGATTATGACGGAAAGCTTTTGGATATGTACAACTGTTCAATGTCGTTTTATTGACACACTATGTGATACTGGCATCTGTAACTTGAATGTCCGTTCTCTTTATTTCATTTGTCGTTTTCTTCATTTATTTAAAAAACTCCATGATATTTTTAGTAATGCGGTCGCCAAACCTTTACTATTCTATCATGGAGTTTTTTCTCTTGCTAAAGCTTTTTTCTTTCCCTCAACAACCTCGTATGTTTCTCCCTCTTTGCCACATGAAACTAGTTCCATTGCCTCATCTGTACACATCCAATCAATAAATTTTGCCGCGTTTGCGATTGCGTCAGCGTTTCCGGTATCGCAAACAGAGAGTCCGAACTGCTCAATATCACCTCGTGGCACAAAAGCCACCGCTGACATAAGCGATAGCTTTGTGGAGTTGGATATTCTTTTAACTTTCCCGTTCATGGGCTGAGATGCACCCATGTTAGAAGCCTGCATTTATTGGCAGGAGTTCTCTTGTTGCACAAAACAGCGATATAAATTTCTGTTTATTTATACTTTTCTAAAAGCTTCGACTTCCTTTACGAATAACTCTGTAACCTTTTATTTCAAAATCAAGCAGAAACGGCATTGATTTTTTCATCCAATCATGGTCTCGCCCATAACCTGTATACTATACGGTATATCATCTTCTATAGTTATTTCTTTCTCAAGGCGTATATCTTGCGAAGATGCTCCGACATAGATGATATATTCCCCCGGCTCTGTCACCCAGTCTTTCAAAAGCACATTGTAATATCCAAGGTCTTTTATATCAACGGTTAATGTTATATGTTCTGTTTCGCCCGATTTGACAAACACCTTTTCAAAAGCTTCCCGGCATATTCCGCAGCATAGCATTCTCTGTCTGAAATTATTTCGGAGTCGCACGATATACAAAACGTGTTTCCCGATGTTTTTATATAACGAAACTCAAAAAACATGTTCTCCATTTTCGGCATTCTTTCACCGCCTTATACATAAAGCAAAGTTTCTGCTCCATTTGAAACAGCGCCGATTCTGCAATCCGGGTTTTCTTCTATGAGCTTATCAATAACCTTTTGCAAATCTTTTATATATGCATGCTCGCTCCCGGCTATCTTCATTTCCTCGGGCGTTACTCCATCGCCGACGGTTATAAGCCGTCTTCTGCGGCGAAGCTTTGCCATGCCGTTGCCGACAGCTATTGAGAGCGGATCCATAGAAAATTTCTCGCCCCTGATTGATGCGTTTACCATATCGTCGCCGTTGTCATTTCCCATACATTCGGCATAGCCCGGATGGGGACCCATTCCTTCGAAGTTCGGGCTGACGAGCACGAGCGTGCCGCCTTTGTCGCTCATAAATGCAGGCTCTGCGGCAAACATAGCCTTCGGCGACTGCCAGAAGTCCTGATCTGCAGGGTGTGAGCTTGTTATCATTATATCAGCTTTTTCCTTCACCTGATAGCCGATAACTCTTTTTCCTCGCTGTACGCCCTCACGCTGTGCCTTTACGTAGTGACCCGACACAACGTCTGCTATCTCAAATTTTGAGTTGAGCACAACGTTAATGACAAAGTCAAGACCGATGCTGTCTACCCAAGTTTCCATCATTTCACGGACAGGTGTGCAGTCACGTCCGAACAGCGGCTCGTCATAAAGCGATGCTTTGAGGTGGAAGTATGATACTGTTTCTTCTCCGGCGATACCGGGGAAAAGTATCTTTCCGCCGCCTCCCCAACCCATTACGGGGTGAGGAAGGAGACAGCCTACACCGATATGTATATCAGTTTCCATAACGGCTTTTGTTGCCATTATGTCAACACCCTCGGGTGTTTTTCCGACATAAACAAGACCTTCGGGCTTTTTGAACTCTGAATTTATGACCTCGTATCTGTCATAAACTGCATCGCCTACTCTTCGACGAAGTTCGTCCTCAGTCATATATCTATGAGAACCGAGAGCCGCAACTATACGGATATCCGAAGGCTTTGCACCTGCCTTCTCAAGTCGCTCGAGCAGAATAGGTAGAATAACCGACTGCGGAGTAGGACGTGAATCATCGTCTATTATTACCGCTATTTTCTTACCCGGCTTTACTATATCGGATAACGGTGCGGTTCCTATCGGGTTATCTATGGCGTTTTCTATTGCGCCTTTGAGGTCTTCGATTGCCGGATTAAACTCCGGGTCCATCATTCCTATAAAGTTTTTATCCGGTATTTCAAAGCTAACCTTTTCGTGTCCGTAAGGAAGTGTTACTTTCATCTTCTCACCTATTCAAGACCGAGCTTTGCCCGGACAGTCTTTTTGATAAGGGCTTTTCTTTCCTCGTATTCCTCGTCGGTGAGATAAATTCTCTCCTCGGGGTCGGGAAACATAATAAACGGAGTACCCCAACCGAGCTTGCCCTCATACTTCGGGCAAACGGTATAGTGAACGTGGCGACAGGTATCGCCATAGATGCCGTAGTTTATCTTGTCTGCACCAAAAAGCTCTTTTATCGTCTCGGCAAGAGCGCAGACATCGTCCATATAAAGGTCGCGCTCAGCTTTTGGAATTTCGTATATTTCTTCATAGTGGTCACGAAACATTATCGTGCATCTGCCCGGCAAGGTCTGATCTTTACAGAGAAAAATCTTTGATGCTTTTAAGTCGCATATCTCAAAGAGAAGCTCACGGAATCCCTCGTCGCGGTCACAGTAATAACAGCCTTGTTTTTTCATTTCTTTCCGCTCCTTTTAAATTAAAGCTTTACAACATCAATAGGTTTTCTTGTCTTGTATGCGCCGTTTGTGAAGTCAGGGATTTCTACCGCTGCACCGCCCTTCGCTATTGACTGTTCCGAAAGATACGCAATCGACATCCACGCCGCGGCATCATACACGTCTATCGGCATTTCGCAACCTGTGCGCAGACATTCACAGAAGGTTTCAAATTCAAAGAAATCTATTCCGCCGTGTCCCTCTTCAAGCTCCGTCGGATTTTTTCCCTTCCATATCTCCGGAAGATATTTGTTGTAATACTCTTCGGCGTTGTTTATGTATTTCTTTATAAAATCGAACGGATAGAATATTTCCTCGCATTTTCCGTCTTCTACAACCATATTGGCATCCATGTTATACATTCCTCGAGTTCCGCGAACGGTAAGCTCACGAGAGTAATGAGCAGGAAGTGTTGTATCAAGCTTTAAGCTTATCATCTCGCCGTTTTCACAGGTGATAAGAGTTTCAACTATATCGCCCTGTGCAAACTTTCTGTTGTGAAGTTCGGAAAGTTCAGGTTTATCTTTTACATATTCAGAAAGCCCGAACGCTCCCGATGCACGAGAAACAAGCGACACCATACGGTTACCGCGGTTGATGCCCAGTATTTTTGCAATAGGACCAAGCTCATGGGTCGGGTAATTATCCCGGTTGCGAGTTGAATATTCTTCAAGGCGATAATGGCGCTTTATATTACCCGTTGCAATCTCCTCACGAAGGTCGTGGCGATATGCACCGTGACAATAAACAACACGACCGAAAACACCACGCCTTGCAAGAGAGAGGGCAAGAAGTTCTTCACGGCCAAAGCAACAGTTTTCCATAAACATAAACGGAGTTTTTGTTCTCTCCTGCACTTCGATGAGCTTTCTGCATTCTTCTTCGCCGTATGCTCCGCCGACTTCCATCGCAACGGCAATACCGCGCTCGAGTGCATCAATCGCAACATCTATATGCTGTTTCCAGCCCGTTGCCACAAGAACCGCATCAGGCTTTTCTTTTTCAAACATTTCAATGTGGTCAGTATATTTTCTCGGACGAAGTCCTGTGCTTTGCTCAACTTCGGAGCAAAGACCTTCTGCTTTATCTTCATACGGATCGCATCCGGCAACTATCTCTGTACCCGTAGCCTTTGGTATAGCATTTTTTGCCAGAAATATAGCACGGTGACCTGCGCCGCAAATTGCGAATCGGATTTTCTTCATGTAATCTTCCTTTCCAATTTGTACACTTAAATTATATTTTCTTTCAAGAACAAAAACAATGTCAATTCCTGACATGCAGTCCGCTTTTTTATGTGTTTTTTAGACATTTGATTGCTATATTATCCAATGCGTGTTATAATAAATTATCAATTTTTTAGAGGTGAAATAATATGTTAAAGCTTAAAGAAGAACTAAGTTGCACCACTGAATTAAACCAAAATGGCGAAATAAAGCTTTATCTTTCTGATCTTGCGGAATTTGACATTAAAAACGATAAGCTTCGCACTTTCGCTCTCGCGAACTTAAAGGCAGGCGAAGAAGTTGAGTTCCACATACACAAAGGAGAGTGTGAATATTACTATATCCTTTCAGGTACAGGTGTTTATACCGACAACCAAAACAAGATTGAGATTACTCCGGGCACGGTAACCTTTACTCCTTCGGGGAGCGGTCACGGAATCAAAAACACGGGCTCTGAGATGCTTGAATTTATAGCACTGATCGTTAAAGACTGATATTTCCTTGCGAGGTTCGATTATTGCGGTAATAGTGAAAGCGTGAGGTGTAATACCGAATGAACATAGAACGTAAAAACAAGCGGAAATTTTTTAACGAGAGCTGGGATTCATATTTCAAGCTCAGAAACATCGGCTATCATGACTTTCGTATTATAAAGCCGACAAAATTTGCAAGAATATATGACTGGACATCTCTGCACTTTGTAGTAAGTGGCTCCGGCACACTTATGATCAGAGATAAAAGGTACAAGCTCTGCGCAGGAGATTTTTTCTATATCCCTGCCAACGAGCCGACAACATATTACTCCGATGACGATAATCCCTGGAGTTATTATTGGATTTCTTTTTCTGCATCTTCAGGTTTCAAAATGGCAGACAGTTTGAATTTAAGTGCAGAACACCCCACAACAACAGCTAAAAACCCGATGAAAGTGACCAAATTATTTGACGAACTTTTTTCTTCAGATGTTTCACCCTGCGAATTTTGTTATTTGACCATATCTACCATAATGCAACTGTTGGCATCTGAGGCACAGCATCCGGTATCACCGATTCCTAAAAAAATTTCTCCAAAGAAAATAGTTTCAACAGTCAAACAAACAATTCAGCTCAACCATGCAAATCCAAATTTCGACATAAAAGAAATTGCCCCTACTCTGTATCTGAGCACAAGACAGGTGGACAGGATTTTCAAAGACGAAACAGGCATGACGCCGAGGGCATATCTCGTTGATGTCAGACTCCAGCATGTGACAAAGCTTTTAGAAGAAGCCGATTACAAGGTCAAGGAACTGTGTAACCTTACCGGCTTTTACGACGAATTTCAGTTCATGAAGAGATTCAAAGCAAAATATGGGATGACCGTTAAGGAATACCAAAGGAAGTGTCAGTCCAATAAGTGAATCGACTATCCGTTTGCGGTATTCAGCTCATAACGAAAAATAAGGGAAAAATCGAATAATTATGGGTTTTAAACCTATTAAAATGCATCTGTTTGTTTTAGCTCAGGCGCTATTCATAAAATGTAAAAAACAAAAATAGCCCACGTGTCAAATGAAGACACCGTGGGCTATTTTAGCTGTTTTTCATCATAATACTTTTTGAATCTGTCTACTATAGCCATATATTATGATAACTGAATCATCAACATAGTTAATTTGCAGCAGGAAGCAACAAACACCCGTTTTATACATGGTATTCGCGCACGAATTTTTTCCATTTAGGGTATATGACCGCCAGAAGGGCAACCACTATCACAGACAAGCAACCAAGCAGAACCATAACCGCAGTCCAGCCGAAAATATCGGCAAAGAATAAAGCAGATACATCAGCCCGACAGTTTAAGGCTGATGTATCTGCTTTCATCCTCATTATAACAAACCAACATAGCCGCAGGAGCATTAAAATGAGACTTTGTGCATTTATGCAGCTTATCCATTGCTTGTTCTGTGTTAAGCACAAGAATTCTTTGCGGCTGATAATTGCACCCGGTTGGTGCCTTGTTCCCTGCAGCAAGAATTTTATCAACATCTTTGGACAGTCTCCCAGCGTGTCGATAGGTTTATCGACACGCTGGGAGAAGAGAACGCCGGAGGGCGTTCTCTTCTTAGTTATTAACCGAACAAGCTTATGAGTTTGTTCAGGGTTTCCTTTGCATCACCGAGCATCATCACTGTGTTTTCTGCCTCATAAAGCGGATTCGGTACTCCGGCATAGCCCGGTTTGTCATCGAAGTTACATACAATAACGCACTTTGCCTCGCCTGCTCTCAATACCGGCATACCGTATATCGGTGTACCCTCTGCCGTGTTTGCCGCAGGGTTTACCACATCGTTTGCTCCTATGACTATCGCTGCATCACATTCAGCAAACTCATCGTTTATCGAATCCATCTCGTAAAGCTTGTCATATGCAACGTCTGCCTCGCACAAAAGCACGTTCATGTGTCCC
>JAFQSU010000077.1 GCA_017409405.1 Oscillospiraceae bacterium
ATGCCCTTCTTACCGTCGAGCATAATGCTGTTGATAAGCTTTGTGACAAGCTTGGAGTTGTAAAGCGGATCAGGCAATACATCTCTCTTCGGAACAAATCCTCTTCTTGGCACTTTTCTTCCCTCCTTCATATAGGTAATGATTTCATAGGTACTCCAATACTTTATTAAAGTATGGCTGGTGCCCGCCCGAGGTTTATACACATATATATAAACACTGGGCAAGGCATTGACTTTGCCTTGCGCTGTGCGTGGTAAAGTCGTATTTTTGTTTAATTACTTGCCTGCTTTCGGCTTCTTTGCGCCGTACTTGGAACGAGCCTGCATACGGTTTGCAACACCCTGAGTATCAAGTGTACCGCGAATGATGTGGTAACGTACACCAGGAAGGTCCTTAACACGACCGCCGCGAATCATAACAACGGAGTGTTCCTGAAGGTTATGACCTACGCCCGGGATGTATGCAGAAACTTCTGTACCGTTTGTAAGACGAACACGGGCAATCTTACGGAGAGCGGAGTTCGGCTTCTTCGGTGTAGCTGTACGAACTGCAGTGCAAACACCACGCTTCTGCGGAGAGCTCTGGTTTGTGACCTCTTTCTTAAGAGAGTTATAACCGTTCTGCAAAGCAGGAGCAGTAGACTTGTAGACCGATACCTGACGGCCCTTTCTGACAAGCTGGTTTACTGTTGGCATTAATATTTTCCTCCTTTCTTTAAAAATAAATATATATTCTCTGCCGTCCGACCCTCGTTTTAAGGGTCGGACGACCGGGAATTTAAAGTAAATACCGCAGTGCTATTTAAGCAACACTGCCACGGCAGCCCCGACGTTTATACCGCAGGCGCGGCCGAGCTCCTCCATTGTATCAACATAAACCACTCGAACGCCGTTTTTTTCGCAAAGCTGTGAAAACGGGTCGATTATGTCGGGGTCGGCATCTCTTGCAACAAATGCCGAGCTTGCCAGACCGTCCGAAACAGCCCTTTTTGACTGTTTGATACCGACAACGGGCTTGGAGGATGCAAATTCGCAAAGCATCTTGAATTTACCTCCAAAAATACATATTTACGGAGCATAATCTGATTTTACAATCATACAGTAATGCATTATATCAGATTATTTGCAAATAGTCAACGTTTAATGCAAAATTTTCTAAATTTGCTCTGACTCCGTTTCCGGCTCACCCTCGCTCTTGTGCTCTACATCGAACTCACGGTACATCTTCATGCCCGAACCTGCAGGAATGAGCTTACCGATGATGACGTTCTCCTTAAGACCGACAAGCGGGTCAATCTTGCCCTTGATAGCAGCATCGGTAAGAACTCTCGTTGTTTCCTGGAACGAAGCTGCTGAGAGGAAGGAGTCTGTAGCAAGAGCTGCCTTGGTGATACCGAGAAGAACGGGTGTGCAGGTTGCAGGTGAAACTACTTCGCCTGCAGCAACACGTTCTGCAATCTTTGCATTTGCATTCTCAAATTCGAAGAAGTCAACCATTGCACCGGAAAAAAGATTTGTATCTCCCGGCTCATCAACGGTAACTTTTCTGAGCATACGGCTGACAATAACCTCAATGTGGCGGTCATTGATATCAACACCCTGCTGGCGGTAAACACGCTGAACCTCCTGGATAAGGTAATTCTGAACAGCAGCAACACCGCTGATTCTCAGAACGTCGTGCGGATTGAGAGCACCTTCCGTAAGCTCTCCGCCGACTGTTACGCCGTCGCCCTCGGACACTTTTACAATCGCTCCGAACGGAATCGGGTAGCTTCTTACCTCACCCGTAGACGGGTTTGTCACGTTAATTGCACGAGGTGCGTTCTTCTTGATTTCATCAAACGAAACAACACCGTCAATCTCAGAAAGTATCGCCATCTTCTTCGGCTTGCGGCCTTCAAAGAGCTCAACAACACGGGGAAGACCCTGCGTGATGTCATCACCGGCGACACCACCGGTATGGAACGTTCTCATTGTAAGCTGAGTACCCGGCTCACCGATGGACTGTGCGGCAATAACACCGACAGATTCACCAATGCTTGCAGCCTCACCCGAAGCAAGGTTTGCGCCGTAGCACTTTGCACATACGCCGTGTCTTGCGCGGCATTTGAGAACAGAACGTATTGTGACACGCTCAATACCTGCGTTTATAATCTTGTCAGCATCGTCACCCGTCATAAGCTTGTCGCTTGTAACAAGGACATTGCCCTTATCGTCGCATACATCCTCGACAAGGTAGCGACCGATAAGTCTGTCGCGAAGCGGTTCAATTGTCTGTCCGCCGTCACGGATTTCAAACACTTCAATACCTTCGGTTGTTCCGCAGTCGTGCTCACGGATGATAACATCCTGGGAAACATCGACGAGTCGGCGTGTGAGGTAACCCGAGTCAGCAGTACGGAGAGCCGTATCGGCAAGACCCTTACGCGCACCACGTGAAGAAATGAAGTATTCAAGAACAGACAGACCTTCACGGAAGTTCGCCTTGATCGGGATTTCAATTGTCTTACCTGCAGTATTGGCCATAAGACCACGCATACCTGCAAGCTGACGGATCTGATTCATGGAACCACGAGCACCGGAGTTTGCCATCATGTATATCGGGTTGAAGTGGTCAAGAGTATTCTCAAGAGCCTTTGTAACATCGTTTGTGGTCTTTGTCCACTCTTCGATTACAAGGCGGTAGCGCTCATCATTTGTAATGAAGCCGCGCTGGAACTTCTTTTCGATATCGGCAATGGCCTTTTCCGAAGCCTTGATATATTCATACTTTTCCTTCGGAACAACCATGTCCGAAATGGAAATGGTAATTGCGCCGCGTGTGGAATACTTATAACCGAGGCTCTTGAGGTCATCAAGAAGCTCTGCAGTCTTTGTAAAGCCGTGCTTATGGATTGACTTGTTGATAATCTTACCGAGTTCCTTCTTTGTTACAAGGAAGTTAACCTCAAGGTCGAGCTCATGCTCTGTGTCTGTTCTGTCAACAAAACCGAGGTCCTGAGGAATCGGCTCGTTGAAGATGAGACGACCTGCAGTACAGTCGATAACACCGGACTTTACAACCCCGTTAATCTCGCGGCTTACACGGAGCTTGATGGGAGCATGGAGACCGATAACCTTCTCATTAAGAGCGAGAAGGACTTCATCCATACTGCCGAAAACCTTGCCTGCACCGGGCTCATCGTCACGCTGAATTGTAAGATAATATGCACCGAGAACCATATCCTGAGACGGAACAGTTACCGGGAAACCGTCCTGCGGCTTTAAGAGGTTGTTTGCCGAAAGCATAAGGAAACGTGCTTCTGCCTGTGCCTCTGCCGAAAGCGGAACGTGAACAGCCATCTGGTCACCGTCGAAGTCAGCGTTAAACGCCGTACATACGAGCGGATGGAGCTTAAGTGCACGACCCTCTACGAGAACCGGCTCAAACGCCTGGATTCCGAGACGGTGAAGTGTAGGTGCGCGGTTGAGGAGAACCGGATGATCCTTGATGATTGTATCAAGAGCATCCCATACCTCAGGCTTTGCGCGCTCAACCATTTTCTTTGCACTCTTGATGTTGTTTGCAACGTTATCTGCAACGAGCTTTTTCATTACAAACGGCTTAAAGAGCTCAAGAGCCATTTCCTTAGGCAGACCGCACTGATAAATCTTAAGTTCAGGACCGACAACGATAACCGAACGACCCGAATAGTCAACACGCTTACCGAGAAGGTTCTGACGGAAGCGACCCTGCTTACCCTTAAGCATATCAGAGAGTGACTTGAGCGGACGGTTGTTCGGACCCGTTACCGGACGACCGCGGCGGCCGTTGTCGATAAGTGCGTCAACAGCTTCCTGAAGCATGCGCTTTTCATTGCGGACAATGATATCCGGAGCATTGAGCGCAAGGAGACGCTTCAAGCGGTTGTTTCTGTTTATAACACGACGGTAGAGGTCGTTGAGGTCACTTGTTGCAAAGCGACCGCCGTCGAGCTGAACCATCGGACGGATTTCCGGCGGAATGACCGGAAGAACCGTAAGAACCATCCATTCGGGACGGTTGCCTGAGCTGCGGAATGCCTCTACAACCTCAAGGCGCTTGATGATGCGGAGCTTTTTCTGACCTGTAGCATCTGCAAGCTCTTTATGGAGCTCTTCGCTGAGTGCATCAAGGTCAAGCTCTTCAAGCAGTTCACGGATGACTTCAGCACCCATGCCTGCCTTGAAATCGTCTTCATACTTCAGACGGAAATCACGGTACTCTTTTTCACTGAGAACCTGCTTTTTCTCAAGCGGCGTGTCACCGGGATCCGTAACTATATATGATGCGAAATATAAAACCTTTTCAAGAATACGCGGTGAAATGTCAAGGATAAGTCCCATGCGTGACGGGATACCCTTAAAATACCAGATGTGCGATACGGGAGTTGCAAGCTCGATGTGACCCATACGCTCACGGCGAACCTTTGCTTTTGTTACTTCAACGCCGCAACGGTCACATATTTTGCCCTTATATCTTATCTTCTTGTACTTACCGCAATGACACTCCCAGTCCTTCATCGGGCCAAAGATTTTTTCGCAGAACAAACCGTCACGTTCCGGCTTTAAGGTTCTGTAATTTATAGTTTCCGGCTTTGTGACTTCGCCGTATGACCAACCATAAATCATTTCGGGCGATGCAAGACCGATTTTGATTGCTTCAAAAGTCGTATAACTCATAACCCTGCTACCTCCTTAAAGTTCTTCTGAATCTGCGAAAAAGTCAGAATCATCATCACTGAACTCATCCGCAACACCGAACAGACCGTCTTCCTCTGCACCGAAGCCGTCTTCCTCTGCATCATCGACTACATAGCCTGCATCCTCAATGTCGCTGTCCATGACATAATCCTCATCCTCGCGGGCAAACTTGACGAAATTATCATCGTCATCATCGTCGGTAAGCTCAATCTCTTCCATATTCTTATCAAGAACACGTACATCGAGACAGAGCGACTGAAGCTCTTTAACAAGAACCTTGAACGACTCAGGAACACCTGAATGCGGAACATTTTTACCCTTTACAATCGCCTCGTATGTCTTTACACGTCCGACGATATCGTCAGACTTGACAGTAAGGATTTCCTGAAGTGTATATGCTGCACCGTAAGCTTCAAGTGCCCAGACTTCCATTTCACCGAAACGCTGTCCGCCGAACTGTGCCTTACCGCCGAGCGGCTGCTGTGTAACGAGTGAGTACGGACCGGTTGAACGTGCGTGAATCTTATCGTCAACAAGGTGGTGGAGCTTTAAGAAGTAAACATAACCGACGGTTACGGGGTTATCGAACTGCTCACCTGTACGTCCGTCGTAAAGAATGCTCTTTCCGTCAGGTGAAAGACCTGCAAGCTTGAGGGTTTCTTCGATGTCATTTTCGTTTGCACCGTCGAATACCGGAGTTGCGACCTTCCAGCCAAGCTTCTTGGCAGCATAGCCCAAGTGAACCTCGAGAACCTGACCGATGTTCATTCGGGACGGAACACCGAGCGGATTAAGAACTATATCAAGCGGAGTACCGTCCGGAAGGAACGGCATATCCTCCTGCGGAAGAATGCGTGAAACAACACCCTTGTTACCGTGGCGACCTGCCATCTTGTCACCGACAGAGATTTTTCTCTTACGGGCAATGTAGCAACGTACAACCATGTTGACACCGGGGTTCATTTCGTCTCCGTTTTCTCTCTTGAATACCTTTACATCAACAATGATACCGCTCTCGCCGTGCGGAACACGAAGAGATGTATCACGAACCTCACGTGCCTTTTCACCGAAGATTGCACGGAGAAGTCTCTCTTCTGCTGTAAGCTCGGTCTCACCCTTCGGGGTAACCTTACCTACAAGGATATCTCCGGCACGTACCTCGGCACCGACGCGGATGATACCACGCTCATCAAGGTCACGGAGAGCATCGTCGCCGACATTGGGGATATCACGCGTGATTTCCTCGCAGCCAAGCTTGGTATCGCGTGCTTCTGTTTCATATTCTTCAATATGAATAGATGAGTATATATCTTCTTTTACAAGACGCTCGTTAAGAAGAACGGCGTCTTCGTAGTTATAACCTTCCCATGTCATAAATCCGATGAGTACGTTTCTTCCGAGAGCAATTTCACCTTCGGAGGTTGACGGACCGTCGGCAATGACATCACCCTTCTTTACCTTATCACCGGCAAATACTATCGGGCGCTGATTTACGCATGTGCCCTGGTTTGAGCGCATGAATTTTGTGAGCTTGTGAGTTTTGACATCACCGCTGTCGTACTTGACGGTAATGCTGTCAGCCTCAACGCGTGTGACAACACCGTCATCCTCTGCGACTTCGCAGACACCGGAGTCAACGGCAACCTTGTGCTCAATACCTGTAGCAACGATAGGTGCTTCAGTTACAAGAAGCGGAACAGCCTGCTTCTGCATGTTTGAACCCATGAGCGCACGGTTGGCGTCGTCGTTTTCAAGGAACGGAATCATTGCTGTAGCAACTGAAACCATCATCTTCGGAGAAACGTCGATGTAATCAACTCTTGAACGGTCAACCTCAACGATTTCATCACGGACACGGCATGTGACACGCTGTGCCGCAATTCTGCCTTCTTCGTCAAGCGGCTCATTAGCCTGAGCGATGATAAACTCATCCTCGGCATCAGCCATCATATATATAACTTCGTCCGTAATCTTTCCTGTTTCTTTGTCAATCTTACGGTACGGAGCTTCAATGAAGCCGAAATCGTTTATACGTGCAAAGCTTGCAAGATAGGAAATAAGACCGATGTTCGGACCTTCAGGAGTTTCAATCGGGCACATACGGCCATAGTGGCTGTAGTGAACGTCTCGAACCTCGAAGCTTGCACGGTCACGGGAAAGACCACCGGGACCGAGAGCCGACATACGGCGCTTGTGCGTGAGCTCAGCAAGCGGATTGTTCTGATCCATAAACTGTGAGAGCGGAGAGGAACCGAAGAATTCCTTAATCGCCGCAGTTACGGGACGAATATTTATAAGTGACTGAGGTGTGACGATATCAAGATCCTGAATCGTCATACGCTCACGGATGCCTCTTTCCATACGGGAGAAACCGATTCTGAACTGATTCTGCAGAAGCTCACCGACGGAGCGCAGGCGGCGGTTTCCGAGATGGTCGATATCGTCAGTTGTGCCTATGCCGAAAGCAAGACCGTTAAGGTAGTTGATGGAAGCGAAGATGTCATCAATAATGATGTGCTTCGGAATGAGCTCGTCAATTCTCTCTGCAATCTTTTCGCGCAGCTCATCGCCCTCAGCGGAATCAAGAATCTCGCAGAGGACAGTAAAGCGAACCTTTTCACTTATACCAAGTTCTTTCTCTGCATCAAAATCAACAAAGTCGTTGATGTCAACCATACCGTTGCCGAAAACCTTTACGGCACGGTCATTGACATTGAGAATAACCGTATTTACGCCGCGGCGTGAAATCTCTTCTGCCTTTTCACGGGTGAGGATTTCACCTGCTTCAGCAAGGATTTCACCGGTACGGGGACAAGCAACTGCTTCAAAAAGCGTCTTGTTCGCAATACGGCGTGCGATATTCATCTTCTTATTATATTTATATCTTCCGACACTGGACAGGTCATAACGTCTCTCGTCGAAGAAAAGGTTGTGTATAAGAGTTCTTGCGCCATCTATTGTGGGCGGTTCACCCGGACGGAGACGCTTATAGATTTCAATAAGAGCATCGTCCTCGTTCTTGCAGGTATCCTTTTCGAGAGTCTGAACAATTCTGTCATCCTCACCGAATACCTCCTTAATCTGTGCATCGGTTGAAAGACCGAGTGCGCGGATAAACGATGTGACCGGAAGCTTTCTGTTCTTATCTATTCTGATGCTGAAAATGTCATTAAGGTCAGTCTCATATTCAAGCCATGCTCCACGGTACGGAATAACGGTTGCACTGTAAATAGCGCTGTCCGCCTTATCCATCTTTGCATCAAAATACATACCCGGAGAACGGACTATCTGAGAAACAATAACACGCTCAGCACCGTTTATGACGAATGTTCCCGTCTTTGTCATAACCGGGAAATCGCCCATGAATATCTCCTGTTCCTTGATTTCCTCAGTTTCTTTATTGCGAAGCCTTACCTTCACACGAAGCGGTGCTGCGTACGTTGCATCACGCTCCTTACACTCCTCAACACTGTATTTGCATTTTTCGTCGAGTGTGTAGTCGATAAACGACAGTTCGAGATTTCCTGAATAGTCTTCAATGGTACCTGCATCCTGAAGCACCTCACGAAGACCGGTTTTAAGAAACCACTCGTATGACTTTTTCTGAACCTCAAGAAGATTCGGCATATCGAGAATTTCATCAATATGCGCGAAGCTCTTTCTGGCGGTTCTGCCGTACATAACGTCCTTCATTGCGCAATCACTCCTTGTCAAACTCGGGCATATGACCTTCCTGCCCTGTATTTTTTGCCGCTCCTGCGGCGGTATCCTCCGACTCCGGCTATTGACACTGTCGGTATTTCACCGTCAGAAACGCCGGGGTCAGTTGTTGTTTTTTTGCGATAAACAGTTGTAATTTTCAATTCTAAGCAGTAAAATAAGAATGCAATGGGGCACATTACCGCATTATAATTGAGAATATCATTTTACCACTAAATATGCAACCATGTCAACTTTACAATAAAAAATCAGCGAAACGCACAATGTTTCGCTGATTTTTTATTGTTATTTTTGTGTATTATAGCTAATTATCGGATGTTTTGTTCAATTATATCCATATTACGGCGCACTGCATTTATATATGCATCCTTGTCGTTGCCGTCCTCTGCACCGGAGGTAAGCGTGTCAAGCAAGACAATGCTGCAGCCCGTCTGCTTTACAACAGAACGCAGAGCTTCAACATCTGCAAAGCTTTTCTGGGTAAAGATGCATGACGCATTTTCTCCTCTGATTTCCCTTATCGCTTCTGCAACATCTTTTTGATTCGGAAGCCTTCCTTCAGAATCCGAAAGAATATGCTCCGTATCAATATCAAATTCTTCTGCAAAGTAGTCAAATGAATCGTGATACACAATCATTTCCCTGTCCGGAAGCTTTGACATTCTGACTCTTGCCTCTTCAAGAAGCTTTGAGAGCTTTTCCTTATAACCTGCAGCATTTGCTTCATATATACCTGCATTTTCAGGGTCGAGTCTGCAAAGTGTGCGTTTTATTTTATCACACTGCATAATGGCATTTTCTATGCTCATCCAATAGTGCGGATTTTCCTCACCCTCGTCACCGATAACATTTTTTATATCCTCGCCGCACTCAAGAACTTCAAGGCGCGGAATACCGAGAGAAGATTTCCCGACAAATGACTCCATATTCATGCCGCTTGCGATGAACAAATCCGTGCCGCTGAGTTTTTTGATGTCATCGGGAGTAAGAATGTAGTCATGGAGACAGCCTACATCCGGGTCAGTAAGGTTTAAAAGGGTTACTCCCTCTGCCCCGTCAACGACATTGAGCGTCGCCACATAAACAGGGTAAAATGAAGTGGCTATTTTAAACTCATCCGCATCACTAACAGGTGGCTTGTCCTCTCCGCATGACGCAAGTGACATAACAAGCAGCACCGCAAAGAGTGCGCTTAAAATTCTCTTCATCAGATATCAAGGCCTTTCATATAGTTTTTAAGCCAATCGGAAATTTCCGGGTTTGCAAGAGCGAGCTGGATCGATGCTTCCATATAACCGCAGATATTTCCCGAATCAAACCTCTCACCCTCAAACTCAAGCGCAAGCATGCGCTCTTTCCTGCACAGAAGGTTGAGAGCATCGGTAAGCTGAATTTCGCCGCCAAAGCCCGGCTTTGCATTTTCAAGAAGATCATAAATGCCGCTCGTCAGAACGTATCTTCCTAAAATCGCGTAATTTGAAAGCACCTTATCAGGCGTGGGCTTTTCTATAAGCTCTTGCACATCGAACAGACCGTCCCCCAGCGCTTTGACGCCAAGAGAACAGTACTTTGATATTTCAGAGGTTTCAACCTTTTTTACGCCCACGCAGCTACAGGAATACTTTTCGGCTTGCTCCACAAGCTGTTTTGTTACGGGGGTCTCACTTCTCATAATATCGTCACCCAGAAGAACGGCAAACGGTTCGTCTCCCGTGAAGCTCCTTGCATGCATAACTGCATGACCAAGCCCTTTAAGCTCCTTTTGGCGGATAAATGTGATGTTTGCCATATCGGCAATGGCGTGAAGCTCTTCTATCAGCTCAAGCTTCCCCGAGCGCTCAAGGCGCATCTCAAGCTCGGGAGAATAATCAAAATAATCCTCTATTGCGGTTTTTCCGCGGCTTGTTATTATAAGAATGTCTTCTATTCCTGCATCTACAGCTTCCTTAACAATATAGTGTATCGCAGGCTTGCCTGCTATACATATCATTTCCTTTGGTACCGATTTTGCGGCAGGCAACATTCTTGTTCCGAAGCCTGCGGCAGGGATAACAGCCTTTTTAACCTTCATCACGTTTCCTCCTCATTTTTTTCATCAAAACAAAAAACGGAATCCCAAGTCCGTAGCATACTATAAGCTCGCCTATGCCGACAGTCAAAATATTATACCAGAGCGGCACAGCTTCTCCGTCGGGTAATATAATATATGTAAGCATTGCTCCGACAAGCACTGCATTTGAAATGACCGTCGGCAACGGAACAAGCCATTTTATACGTGTTTTTCTTGTCACGAGCGCTGCAATAAGTGTGGCTGCGGTTCCTATCACAACATCCCACGGAAGAGTCACTCCGAATGAAACGCCGACAATATTTGCAAGCAGACACCCGACGGTCAGCCCCACAACCCCTTCCTTCATAAAGAACGGCAATATGCAAAGCGCCTCACTTACGCGAAGCTGAATCGGACCGTACGAAAGTGCCGGAAACGCAAGCGTGAGCACCGCATAAGCTGCGGCTATCATCGCACATCGTGCAAGATAAGAGGTTTTTTTCATGGTTTTCCTCCAAACATTATAAAATTCTATTTGCCGACTAATTATACCAAAGAATACCCGTTATTGCAAGCAAATTAAATTTACAGTTGACATTTATGTAAAAATGTGTATAATATTATTTTGCGAAGTTTTGCACTTGAATTGTGCATTACTTTGCTCCTTGCTCCTGAATTATGTACAGGGGCCATAAGTCCAAAAGGAGGTGTTAAACAATGGCAAAGGTATCAGCAAAGTACGAGACAGTTTTTATCATCAATTCTGAGCTTGGCGAAGAGGCTATTGCAGAACTTGTTACAAAGTTCAAGACTCTCGTTGAGAAGAACGGTACTCTTGTCAATGTCGACGAATGGGGCAAGCGCAGGTTCGCTTATCCGATTAACGACATGAACGAGGGCTACTATGTTCTCTTTGACTTTGAGTCTGTTCCGTCCTTCCCGGCAGAGCTTGACCGTGTCTTCAAAATCACTGAAGGCATTATGCGCTCACTCATCATCTGCAAAGATGATATCGCTTAAGGAGGTAGGTCACGATGCTTAACAAAGTAATTCTTATGGGTAGACTTACCCGTGACCCCGAGCTTCGCCACACACAGTCTGATGTTCCCGTTGCTTCGTTCTCGCTTGCTGTTGACCGCGGCTATTCACGCCGTGACGATTCACAGCAGTCGGTTGATTTTATCAACATCGTTGCATGGCGTAACACTGCAGAATTTGTTTCCAAGTGGTTTACAAAGGGTCAGCTTGTCGCTGTAAGCGGCAGACTTCAGGTCCGCACCTACAAGGACCGTGACGGTAATAACCGTACGGCATGTGAGGTCGTTGCAGACGAATGCTTTTTCGCTGAATCAAAGCGCGGAAGCGATTCCGGTGCTGCAGCATTCACTCCCTTCGGCGATGCTCCGGCTACCCCGGCTCCCGGCGGCCTGAACTCCGTTTCGTCCGGCTCTGATTTTGAAGAGCTCGTTGGCGATGACGGTGAACTTCCATTCTAATTTTTGAATAAAGGAGGCACCCTTAAATGGATAGAAACCTTAAGAACCGTAAGCGCAAAAAGGTATGTCCGTTCTGCGCTGACAAGGTCAGTTATATTGATTACAAGGACACAGCACGTCTTCGCAGGTTCACTTCCGAGCGCGGCAAGATTCTTCCGCGTCGTATGACCGGCGTTTGTGCTGCTCACCAGCGTCAGGTTACAGAAGCTATCAAGCGTGCACGTCACATTGCGCTTCTTCCCTACGTTAACGACTAATACGTGATGAATTGTCAAACTAAGTGCAACACTTAGACAGAGAGAATTCAAACAAATCAGCTGGTTTTTGATAATGTAAAACCTTCTTGGGCCTGGCGTTGATCAACGCCAGGTTCTTTTTTAATGTAGCAGGACTAACTCTGGA
>JAFQSU010000078.1 GCA_017409405.1 Oscillospiraceae bacterium
AACAGCGTTCTTCTATGGTAAGATGTTTATAGTTCATACGTTTCTCCTCCTGTAGTTTATGGTGTGGTAACTTTATTCTACCAGAGATTCGTATGAACTTTCAACTTTTTCAAGTGTTGCACTTGATAGTATAACTCACCCAGGAACATCAAAACGCCGCAGAATACTCTGCGGCGTTAATTATTATAAAAGCAATCCTTTTCCCATCTGATTACATTAGTATCTATGTACTCCCATATTTTCTGATAATCCTTCTCGCCACGGATTATGTGGTCGTGAAAAGAGCGTTGCCATAGGGTATTGCCGAATTTATTTGTTGTATATGACTTTAATTGCCCAATGACATTTTGTAGGGGAGGGTTTCCATACCCTCCCGAATTATCTAAAATTACAATTAAATGAATATGATTCGGCATAATAACATATTTATCAATTTTTACACCATCATAATTATTATCAATATATTGTATCGCCCTTTCAATTTCATTTCCTATCGGTGTTAATGTGTTTTGCGGGAGGGTACAGAGCCCCTCCCCTACAACAATATTTGATAACAACCATTTTTTGTTATGTGTACATATCGTAATAAAATACATTCCCGGTGTTGAATAATCATATCCCTTTAACCTTGTCGGTTTTCGTTTAGGCAGTTCCATATTGTTAATCCTTTATTTTATCTCTTGTTCAAGATTTTTAAAGTCATCTGTATTAAAGAAATCTATCAATGATATCTCTAATCCGTCGCATAGCATCTTCAAAGTAACAATTCCTGGATTTTGACTTTTCCCATACAGAATATTTTTAATGGTTGAAGGAGCAATACCTGAATTAGTTGCTAATTTATTAATTGTCATTTTCTTTTCTTCACACAAATATAAAATTCTATTTTTCACAGTTGTATAAGTATCCATTCTCCTACCTCATTTAAATTAGTAGACTAATTATAGTCTATTAGTATTGACAAAGTAGGCTATATATGATACAATTGGGCTATAAAAAGCCGAAAGGAGGTGTGGTGGATATGGATAAACAAAATGCATCTGCAAAGAATTCTTTTATTCTTGGAATAATCAGTCTGGTAGCGTGGGTATTGTGGTGGGCTGAATTACCATTAGCTATTACGGGGATAATAAAAGGATATAAAGGATTACAAAGTGAAAACAGAAATCAGGCAGTTATGGGCATAGCATTTTCTGTTGCCGGAATAGTCTTAACGATTATTTTCTCGCTTGTTGTGCTAGGCAAGGCGTATAATATCTAGTATCTTATTTGTCCCATACTGTAACAAGTGGGGGAGATGTGTATCATCCCCCACAACTTTAGGATAATCTAAGACCTTATAAGCGGTGCATCGTAAATGCTGCACCCTACGATAAAAGGCTGAACGAAATCTATCGTTCAGCCTTTTGCAATATTTATGTTCTCTTTATTGTTTTACTTCTGCATTTGGGGCAGGTGATTTCGATCTTCCCTTTTCCTTTGGGGACTCGCATATACGTTTTGCACATGCGGCATCTGACGTATTTGTGGGTCTTTCTCTCACTCCACCTTCTTTTCAAAAATGCGAGCTTGTTATCGACGTTTCTTTTTATCATCAGATAGCGAGAAAGCTCTTTCTGACGCTTTGCAAAGTTTTTCGAAAAGCACCTGACATATGACCATATAATAAGTGCAAAAGCAAAAATAGCGAGAAAAGAAAGCGGACGAAACATTGACAGAACCGCAACAACCATGCCGGAAATCAACAAAAACGTACTGAGCTTATCAACGCCGTATCTTCCGTACATAAAATGCTGTACGGTGTTTGCAAATCTCTGAAGCCAACCTCGCATGAAATCATATCCTTTCTTTCATAAACCGTGAGGTTATTGTACCACCTTATACCGCGTCTTTCAAGCAATGTAACAGAATATTTACAGAAATACAAAAGGGATGCGGCAAGAACTTTGTCGCATCCCCGATTATTTATCTGTTCAAAAACTCGTTGGCATCTGCCGCATCAACGGCACCGTTTGCAACAAGCTTTGCAAGCAAGGTTGAGCTGCTTCCTTTAACACGGGCTGACATCGCAAGGTATGAAATATACATGACCTGGTCACGTCGAAACTCTCCTGCTTCTATCTCAGCTTTTACTGATGCAGGAATTACACCAAGCGAAACAGCATCCGACAATGCAGTCAGGTATTTAAAATCTCCTGCCTCTTCGCTGTAGCCGAGACTTCTTAAAATGAACGTCATATACTGTGTTGCCGTCGTCATGGCACTTCCGTCATACCTCGTGTTTGACACGCCCTTTGTGTATCCCATGCGGTAGGCATAGCCGACGTATCTCTGCGCCCACGTATCTACATCCGTGAACGGATGTGAATGAGCCATCATAAGAGCCGACTCTTCCTCTCCCAAAAGGCGTATGAGCATCGTTATACTCTCAGCTCTTGTGTTTCCGCGATACAGCTCCATACCGTTTGCGGCACCACGCACAAGACCGAGCTTTTTAAGAGCGTATGCTTCATCGGTATATTTCGGAGTATAGCCTCCGCTTGTGCACGAGAACACACCGTCAACAAGAACCTTAGCCGAGGTTGAGGTTATCTCAATACGTCCTCCGTTTTCGGGGAACATAAATGACGTAAACCTGCCAAGAGCGTTTCCGGAAAAGACCTCACTGCCCCGGGTTATGTTTATAACGCTTCCCGAGGTGCATTTTCCGCTTCCCTCAAGCACCATTATCATAGTGCCGGGTCTTCCGGAAATAACGTCTCCCGATTTTAAGACGCGCGGTGACATGGACTTCGTGGAGTAGAGATATCTGCCGCTGTTCTGGAGATATCGCAGTGTTGCTTCGGCACAAGCCTCAACAGCCGCATCACCTGATATACTTACATTGACAGAGTTTTCTGCTCTGCTGATATATTTACTTTTAAAGGAGGATATCGCTGACTCAATCTTAGACTGTGCACTTTTAAGCAGGTTTTCCGTAAAAGTGCCGTCAACATAGCTTTTTGAGACCACAGGATCAGACGATGAACCGCCTGATGCCGCAGCTGCAAAAAACAGCGACATCACAAGCAGGACAGAAAGTAGCCCTGCGCAAGCTCTCCTCTTCATAGCTTTCTCCTAAGTCTTATTTTGATATTTCGTAACACAGAATTTTAAGACTGTCTGCAAAGTGAACGTTTTCTATCGAAACGCCGAGCTCTTCCTCACTGAGATCGACATTTGTGAAGTTCCATATACCGCGCACGCCCATATCGGCAACCTTGCGTGCCATATCACGGGCAAGCTCACGCGGCATGGTAAGGATTGCAACATCAAACGGAGCTTCCTCAAAATAGCTTTCAAGCTCTTTGATATCGCGTATGTAAACATCGCCTATTTTAGTTCCTATAAGCTCGGGGTTTGCGTCGAAGGCAACTGTAAGCTCAAAGCCACAGGTTGCAAAGCGGAAGTTGTTGACAAGCGCATGACCGAGATGACCGACACCGATAATCGCTGCGGAGTGGGTTTTATCAACGCCGATTATTGATGCAATCTCTGCCAGAAGACTTTCGACATTATATCCGTACCCCTGCTGACCGAAGCCGCCGAAGCAGCTGAAGTCCTGACGCACCTGTGATGCGGTAAAGCCGAGATTATGGGCAAGAACGCTTGATGACACTCTGCCGACTCCGTTTCTCTGAAGCTCTTTTAAGCATCTGTGATATTTAGGTAATCTGCGAATAACTGACGGCGAAATATATCTCTCGCTCATTTATCAAACACTCCCTATCTGTCAAGCTTTGACATTACATAATCAGCAAACTCTGCACATGTTGCACCGTCCGCACGACCTGTTATGGTAAGCTTTTTCTCGTCATACATACATACATCAAGAGCGGAGGAAAGCTTTTTGGAAAGCTCAACCTCACCTATGTGCTCAAGAAGCATGACAGCCGCACGCAGCATGCTGCACGGATCGGCGTACTTATCACGTCCCTCGGCAACCATTCTGGGTGCAGAACCGTGGATAGCTTCAAACATGGCATACTTCTTACCTACGTTTGCGCTACCGGCAGTACCGACACCGCCCTGGAACTCTGCAGCTTCATCGGTAAGAATATCCCCGTAGAGGTTCGGCAGAACCATTACCTGGAAATCACGGCGGCGCTTTGTATCGACAAGCTTAGCTGTCATTATGTCTATGTACCAGTCATCAAATGAAATTTCAGGGTACTTTGCCGCAACCTTCTTACATGCATCGAGGAACTTTCCGTCTGTTGTCTTTATAACATTTGCCTTTGTAACTGCAGTGACACGGCTTCTACCCATGCGCTTTGCATATGAAAATGCAAGCTCTGCGATTCTGTCACAGCCCTGACTTGTGGCAATTGTAAAGTCTATTGCAAGGTCATCAGTAACATTTACACCCATGCTTCCGACGGCATAGCCGCCCTCGGTATTTTCACGGAAGAACATCCAGTCGATACCCTCGCTCGGAACCTTAACAGGACGCATGTTGGCAAACAAATCAAGCTCTTTACGCATTGCAACATTGGCACTCTCAATATTCGGCCACGGATCGCCTGCGCGCGGAGTGGTTGTCGGGCCTTTGAGAATAACATGGCATGCCTTGAGCTCTGCAAGAACATCATCGGGAATAGCCTTGTTTGCCGCAACTCTGTTTTCAATTGTGAGTCCGTCAATCACGCGAAACTCTATCTTTCCTGCAGCAACCTTGTCCTTTAAAAGATATTCAAGCACACGGTGAGCCTCTTTTGTTATGGCAGAGCCTATTCCGTCGCCGCCGCAGACACCGATAATTATTTTCGGCAATGCCTTGTAATCGATAAACTCGTTTTCTTTCTTCATAGCCTCAACTCTTTTGAGCTGGAGCTCAATAATTTTTTCAAACTGCTTGATTGAACCTTCCATTATGTACATCTCCTTTTGATAATAATTTTAATATGTTTGAGCCGCTTTGTCAACTTTCAAGATTGCTATTTCCAACATTTTTATAAAAACTTCGACTTTTAGCAAAAACTCTCCCCCGACAGAAAAGAGCAATTTATGAACAATATTACAATTAGTATTCACTGAAAAAATTGGTATTTTTTTACTGTTAAAATATACCAGTTAATGTAAAAAAATAGATATTTTATATTTCGTCATTTTTACAAAATGGTTTATATAATCTCACAAAACCCTTAGTATTTTGCCATTTATCAGCCAAGTTCCCCTTGCTTTGAGTCTTGTTTGAAAACCTTTATTTTTATTTACATAACATTAAACTGTAATTTGTTTTACAAATAGTTATCCACATTTTCCACAGGTTTTTCCACAGGTTTGAACCTGTTGCAATACAAGGTCTTCAAATTATTTTGTAATTTTTTTACAGTGTTGCAAACGCGATTTTAACACTTTTTAAAACGGCATTTTAGTTTACATAACACCGTGTTTTTTTATCTTTGAAAATCAACCGGAAGTGTCGCTTTCGCATTCAGGTCGGTTTTTGCCGTATTTCCCTGCAAATACTCGAAATATGCCTGAGCTCCTATCATCGCACCGTTATCACCGCAGAGAGAAAGCGGTGGAAAAAAAAGCTCAATTCCGGAACTTTTTGCTTCCTTTTGAAGCCGTTTTCTGAGGAAAGAATTTGCCGCAACGCCACCTGCCACAGCAAGCTTTTTCCTTCCGGCAATATTTGTTGCCGCAATTGCACGCGGAACAACAGCATCACATACAGCCTCACAGAATGATGCCGCAAGCGATTCTCTGTCTATTTCTTCACCCTTCTGCTCTGCACGGTGTGCGAGATTGATAACAGCGGTTTTAAGCCCCGAAAATGACATATCAAGCTCAGCACCGTCAATATGAGCACGGGGAAGCTTGTATTTCATCGCATCTCCCGTTTTTGCAAGCTCGTCAATTTTTGCACCTCCCGGATATCCCAGCCCGAGAACTCTCGCACATTTATCAAACGCCTCGCCTGCCGCATCGTCACGCGTCGAGCCTAAAATCTTAAAGCTTGTATAATCCCGGACATCCACAAACAGCGTATGTCCGCCGGAAGCCACAAGACACATAAACGGCGGTTCAAGCTCGGGGAACGCTATGTAATTTGCCGCTATATGTCCGCGTATGTGATGCACGGGAATAAGCGGCTTATCAAGCGCAAATGCAAGCGACTTTGCAAACCCGACACCGACAAGCAGTGCTCCGATAAGCCCCGGGGCATACGTCACGGCTATTGCATCTACATCCGTCTTTTCAAGTCCTGCATCGGCAAACGCCTTCTCCGTCAGGGCAGAAATACACTCAATATGCTTTCGTGATGCGATTTCAGGCACAACCCCTCCATACAGTGCATGCATATCTGCCTGCGAAAACACCGCATTGGAAAGAACTTTTCGCCCGTCCTCTACTATAGCTACGGCAGTTTCATCACACGAACTTTCTATCGCAAGAATCTTCACTGTCTTCTTTCCTTTCCCATATATAATGTCATCAACTCCGCATCCTCACACGGATTTGTATAAAACCTCGGACGCCTTCCGACACTTTCAAATCCGAGCTTTTTATAAAGTGTCTGAGCGGCGATATTGCTCACCCTTACCTCAAGTGTCCAGAACGAAAGGTCAAGCGCTTCTCCTTTTTTTATAAGCTCGGATATCAGTGCGAACCCTATCCCGCACCGCCGATTGGAAGGATTTACCGCTATGTTGGTTATATAGCCTTCATCAAGAACATAATATGCCCCGACATAGCCGCACACATTGCTGCAAACCTCTGCAACAAGAAAAACACTCTCCGGTCTTTCCATAGTTTCCGCAATAGCAGTCTCACTCCACGGTGATGAAAAACAACTTCTTTCAAGCTCTGCTATATGCGGAATGTCTCTTTTTTCAGCGACTCTTATGCTCACATTATTTTTTTGCATCATACCAAGTATCTCCAATTCCGGCGTCTGCCACAAGTGGAACAGAAAGCGCACAGGCGTTTTCCATTTCCTCTGTGAGCATTTTTGCAACCGCCTCCGCATCACGGCGATGAGCCTCTATAACAAGTTCATCGTGCACCTGAAGAATGAGGCTTGCAGGAATTTTACTTTCTTTTAAACGACGTGAAACTTTAATCATTGCAATTTTGATTATGTCAGCCGCACTTCCCTGAATAGGGGCATTCAACGCCACACGTTCTCCGAATGAACGAAGATTGAAGTTCTTTGACGAAATCTCGGGAATGTATCTTCGTCTGCCAAACATCGTTGTAACGTATCCGTCCCGTCGTGCTGCTTCGACTATGCTCTTCATATAGTCACGCACGCCGCTGTAATGTGCAAGGTATGCATCAATATATCGCTTTGCTTCAGAGCGCGAAACACCGATATCCTCAGCAAGAGAAAACTCCGATATCCCGTATACAATGCCGAAATTTACAGCCTTTGAAACACGGCGCATCTCAGACGTGACCTCAGCCTCACTTACTCCGAAAACCTGCGAAGCGGTCTGAGAGTGAATATCACGTCCTTCACGGAAGGCACGGCACATCTGCTCATCACCCGTTATATGAGCAAGCACGCGCAGCTCTATCTGCGAATAGTCAGCGTCAATAAAACAATGCTCATCATCTGACGGCACAAACATGCGACGAACCTCACCGCCAAGCTCTGTGCGTATGGGAATATTCTGGAGATTGGGGTCAACCGAGCTTATGCGCCCTGTAGCGGTCGCCATCTGCTGGAAGGTTGTGTGAATTCGCCCGTCATTTTCTGATATGAATCGTAAAAGTCCGTCTGCATATGTGGACTTGAGCTTTGCGTACTTCCTGTATTCGAGAATAAGCGGAACAATTTCATGCTTTGAACGTATTTTCATAAGAACATCCGCATCCGTCGAATATCCCGTTTTAGTTTTCTTTACCGGCGGAATTCCGAGATGCTCAAAAAGTACCTCACCGAGCTGCTTCGGTGAAAGAATGTTGAAGTTCTCTCCTGCACACTCATATATTGCCTTCTCCATAATTTCAAGCTGCTCGGAAAGCGTGTCCGAAAAGCGCACAAGCTCGTGCGCATCCGCACGTATGCCTTCTCTTTCCATTTCTAAAAGTATATCCGTAAACGGATGCTCTATCTCAAAATAAAGCTTGTCCATTCCCGTTTCGGAAAGCTTTTTGCGCATTTCGGTTTCGATAAACACAAGCGTTTCGGCACAGGTTAACAGTGCCTTTATCCCCTCCTCACTTCCCGTAAGAGGTGAGAAGTTGAGCTCATCAGATATTTTATCGCACGGAACATCAAGAGCTTCGCCGAACATATGCGAAACGGAGGTGAGGTCGTATCTTTTTCGTGTCGCATCAAGCACATATGCCGCAAGTGCCGTATCAAAAGCCACATTTTCGCATGTTATTTTTTCGTGTGCAAGCTCACTGACTATACGTTTTTTATCGTGAACTGTTTTTCTGACATCCGCAGAAAATACAAAGCTCACAAAATCAAGAAATATATCTTCGGAAATTTCCGAGCGTGAAGCGGCAAACACCTTTTCGCCGCATGCAACCGCAAGCCCCATAAGACCGTCAGCCGTAATGACAACAGCTTCTTTTTGTGATAAATACCGCTTTGCACAAGCTGCATCATCCGCATTTTTTAAAACCGTTCTCAAAAACTCCTTCTTTGACGCGGTCTTTACCTGCTCTGCAGCATCGGGCGGTATAAGATCGAGCCTTGTAATAAAGCTCTTGAATTCAAGTCTTGAAAAGAGCGAGAAAAGCTTGTCGCTGTCGTATTCACGAAGCTTTGCAAGCTCTGCGGCAAACTCGATGGGGGCATCCTGCGCAATAGTACCGAGCCATTTTGAAAGATATGCAGACTCTCTACCTGCCAAAAGCTTTTTCCTTACTGATTCTTTTATATCGGGAGAGTCGATATTGGCATAAATAGAATCCACGTCGCCGAAGCGTGACACAAGCTCAAGAGCCGTCTTTTCGCCGACGCCGGGAACACCGGGGATATTGTCCGACGAATCTCCCTGAAGCGCCTTAAGGTCACGCATAAGCTCAGGCGGCAAGCCGTATTTCAAAAGAAGCTCTGCTCCGTTGTAGAGCGTAGTTTCTGTTCTTCCCATACGGGACGAAACAAGAAGCACGTTTGTACCGTCATTCTCAATCAACTGGAAGCTGTCACGGTCTCCGGTTACGATTATGCACTCATCACCGTTTTCCGAACAACTTTTGCTTACCGTACCGATAATGTCGTCAGCTTCAAAGCCCGGACATTCAATGCGCATAATATTCATTGCATCAAGGACATCCTTGAGCGGTTGCATCTGCTCGGCAAGCTCGTCGGGCATACCCTTTCTGTTAGCCTTATATCCCTCATACTTCTCATGGCGGAAGGTTGGCTTTCTTACATCAAAAGCAACACATACACCGTCAGGCTTTACCTCATCCAGTATCTTAAAATAAATGGAGAGAAAGCCATAAACCGCATTTGTATTCAGCCCCTCCGCATTTGTAAGCGGACGGACACCGTAAAAAGCACGGTTTATTATGCTGTTGCCGTCTATTACCATTATCTTCATAAAAGGATACCCCTTTATATCAAAGTGCGGCGGAGGGGATACCTCCGCCGTTAAAACTTATGCTCTGTGCCATTTGACTCCTTGCGGAGTGTCTTCAAGAATAATGCCCAGCTTTCCAAGCTCGTCACGGATTCTGTCAGCCTCGGCAAAGTTCTTTGCCTTTCTTGCAGCCTGACGCTTTTCGATCATCTCTTCAATCTCAGCATCAAGAGAAGCCTCCTCGCTCTTCTCGATAATTCCGAGAACATCACAAAGCTCACGCACACGGGAAAGGCATTCGGATGCAAAAGCACGGCTGCCGTTATCCGTAAGTGCGGTATTTACATCACGCACAAGCTCAAATATTGCAGCTATTGCATCTGCTGTGTTTATATCGTCATCCATTGCCGTGATGAATTTTTCTCTGTATTTATCAAAGCCTGCAAGGATTTCCTTCTGTGCATCGCAAATCGGCTCATCACTGCCGTTTTTAGAAAGGAACTCCATGTTATTCTCAGCGTTGTGAAGGCGTTCAAGCGCAGCTTTTGCCTGCATAAGCGACTCCTGAGAATAATTTATGGGACTGCGATAATGTGCGGAAAGCATAAAGAAGCGTATGGCCTCATAGCCGTAAACACCTGCCGCATCACGCACAGTAAAGAAGTTGCCGAGAGATTTGGACATCTTTTTGTTGTCTATGTTAAGGAACGCATTGTGAAGCCAGTAGTTTGCAAACGTGCATCCGTTTGCCGCCTCTGACTGTGCAATCTCATTTTCGTGGTGCGGGAATGTAAGGTCAACGCCGCCGCTGTGAATATCAATGGTTTTTCCGAGATAGCGGTTAGCCATAGCACTGCACTCAATATGCCATCCGGGACGACCCTTTCCCCACGGCGAATCCCATGACGGCTCACCCGGCTTTGCAGCCTTCCAGAGCGCAAAGTCTGTAGCCTCTTCCTTTTTTTCGCCAACACTTATGCGAGCACCTGCAACAAGGTCTTCAATCGGTTGCTTGGAAAGCTTACCGTAGCCATCAAACTTCAGCGCGCGGTAATAAACATCACCCTCTGACTCATAGGCATATCCCTTGTCTATAAGAGTTTTGACAATTTCTATTATTGCATCTATGTTGTCGGTCGCTTTGGGATGTATCGTTGCCGGATGAATACCGAGACCCTTTGCATCTACAAAGTATTCTTCAATATATTTTTCGGCAATATCCTTATATGTCACGCCCTCTTCATTTGCCTTTTTTATAACCTTGTCGTCTATATCCGTGAAGTTCTGAACAAAGTTTACTTTATATCCGCGATACTCCATGTATCTGCGCAAAACGTCAAATACAATAAACGGACGTGCGTTTCCGATATGGAAATAGTTATATACTGTAGGACCGCAGGAATACATCTTTACGTTATCCGGATCCATGGGCTTGAATTCTTCTTTAGTTCTTGTAAGTGAATTAAACAGCTTCATAATGGTCATTTCCTCTCAGTATCGTTTTTTGCGGAGGGTTTGAGCACTCCCCCGAAGCTTTTAAAATACTCGATTCCCGATATCAGCGTTATTGCCGCCATAAGCCATACCACAACATCACCTGCTGACACCGCACCGGGAGCAAAGGTTGCAAAGGGTGTAAACAAGAAGACTATTCCGGTCATCTGAATAAATGTCTTCCATTTGCCGGAGCGCTGTGCCGCAATTACTATTCCCTCTCCCATTGCAACTATACGCAGAGATGTGACAATAAGCTCACGCGCGATAATTATAAACGCAGGAATGCTTCCCATAGAGCCGCGTTCGATAAGAACGAGTACAGCGGCAATTACAAGCAGCTTATCTGCAAGGGGATCTAAAAACTTTCCGAATGTAGTTATCTGATTGTACTTTCTTGCTATGTATCCGTCAACCCAGTCAGTAAGGCTTGCAACTATAAATATTGCTACCGCAATATATGAACTGCCGGAAAAATCAAGCAACGCAAACGCTATGAACACGGGAATCAGAATCATTCTTATTATTGATATAATATTTGCCGTTGTCATAAGAACACCTCCTATTTTGCTTCGCCCAAAAGGTCGCCGTCAAGCTCGTCATCTATTGTAACCTGCGCAAACTCTCCGGGACGTATACCCTTTTTGCCTTTAAAGAATACCTTGCCGTCGATTTCAGGGGAATCAGCAAAGCTTCTTCCGAAATAACACTCGCTGTATCTGTCAAAACCTTCAACAAGAACTTTAAGTGTTTTACCCGTCATACTACTGTTGTATTCGTCCATAACACGCGCCTGAAGCGAGCCGACAAGCTCTGCACGGTGCTGTTTTACTTCCTCGTCTATCTGTCCGTCCATTGATGCCGCGCGAGTACCTTCCTCTCGTGAGTATGCAAAGACACCGGCACGTTCTATTTTATGCTCCTTGAGAAAATCGCAGAGCTCTTCAAATTCTTCTTCCGTTTCGCCCGGAAAGCCTACTATAAGACTTGTTCGTATTACAACACCCGGGATTTTCTCTCGAAGCTTCACAAAAAGGCTCTCTATATCCTCACGTGTATCACGCCTGTTCATTTCACGAAGCAATCTGTTATTTATATGCTGAATGGGAATGTCAAGATATTTTACTATCTTATCCTCACCTGCTATAACGTCGATAAGCTCATCGGAAATTTTATCGGGGTAAAGATAGTGAACACGTATCCACTCAACCTTTTCTATTGCACAGAGCTTTTTCAAAAGCTTTGGCAGCTCACTTTTTCCGCTTCGGTCAACTCCGTAGCTTCCCGTGTCCTGAGCTATGACGATAAGCTCTTTTGCGCCGGTTTCGGCAAGGGCTTCCGCCTCTTTTACAACCTCATCCATGTCACGACTGCGAAGACGGCCCCTCAGACGCGGTATAACGCAGTAGGAACAACAGTTTGAACATCCTTCGGCAATTTTTATAAAAGCAGTATACGGAGGGGTGGTGAGCACTCTTCCGCACTCAAGCGGCGCAGCTTCGGGACGTGCGAAGGCTTCTGTGTATTCATCAGAAAATACTTTATCGAGCACATCCGCAATTTCAAGGTAGCTGCCGCAACCGACAAGAGCATCTATTTCAGGGAACTCCTTCTTCAGTGCACTTTTTGAAAGCTCTGCAAGACATCCGCTTACGACTATTTTCTTTACGCTTCCCTCTTCCTTTAAGGTAATCGCTTCTTTTATATATTCGTATGCTTCATCCCTTGCATCGCCGATAAAGCCGCATGTATTTATGAGCACTGCATCCACATTGTTGAGTTCAACCGTAAGCTCATAGCCTCTTTCGTCAAGAAGTGAGAGCATATGCTCACAGTCAACCTGATTTTTAGAGCAACCGAGCGAAACCACACCTATTTTTGCCATCAGACAGAATCCTCCGTATCAAGCCGCAACTCACTCATTGCGGCACGTATTTCATCAAACTTAAAACCACGGCGCATAAGAAAAGCAATAACCTTTTGTTTTTTTGCCTCATCGGGTATCTCACCGCGAAGCTTTTTTTCTGCAAGTGCACGTATTTCGTCGTGTGACGGCGAAAGCTCAGAAATAACTTCTTCCGTCAGCTCTTTTGAAATTCCGCGGCGGCGAAGCTCTTCACGGATGCGAAGCTCTCCCCAGCCGCGCGCCTTGTAGTGTGAAGCACATGAACGGGCGTATGCCGCATCGTCAACAAGACCCTTTTCCTCAAACCACTCAGCGGTTTCTTCCGCCACTTCATCGGAGTATCCTCGCTCGCGAAGCTTTTTTGAAAGGTCAGACTTTGACATCGTGTGGTGAGCAAGACTTCTTGCCGCACTTTTCTTCACGCTCTCAGCCTCGTATGCACGGCATAAAGCCTCTGCTTTTTCTTCGTCAAGCTCTTGCCCTACCTTCAGCATGTATGCATCGTCAATACGTGCCGAGATGTATTTTCCGCACTGTGTGCGGATTACAAGCTTTTCCTTGTCACGTTTACCGAGCTTTATGCTTTCTATTATCATCAGCCTTTAAAATCGTCGGCATCTATTTTGACACCCTTGCCTGCCGCAACTGCCGCCGGACGTGCCGGAACATTTGCAAGCTTGTCGTAGTTTGCACGAATCTGTGCCTCAACCTGCTCGGCAATCTCAGGATTGTCAAGAAGGTACTGCTTTGCGCTGTCACGGCCCTGACCGAGACGAACCTCGCCCATATTGAACCACGAGCCACTCTTCTGTATAATGTCAAGCTTTACTGCAAGGTCTACAAGCTCACCTATTTTTGATATACCCTGACCGTATACTATATCGAATTCACCCTCACGGAAAGGCGGTGCAACCTTGTTCTTTACAACCTTTGCACGTGTGCGGCTTCCGTACGGCTCATTGCCGTTTTTGAGAGTTTCAACACGTCTGATGTCAATGCGCACACTGGAATAGAACTTAAGCGCACGACCGCCCGTTGTAACCTCAGGGTTGCCATACATTACGCCGACCTTTTCACGCAGCTGGTTAATGAAAATGGCTACACAGTTACCCTTTGAAATTGCACCGGCAAGCTTACGCAGTGCCTGAGACATGAGTCGGGCATGGAGACCGACGAACGCATCGCCCATTTCTCCTTCGATTTCCGCACGCGGAACAAGTGCCGCAACAGAGTCGATTACAATTACATCAATCGCATTACTGCGGACAAGTGCCTCTGCGATTTCAAGAGCCTGTTCACCTGTATCCGGCTGTGAAACAAGAAGGCTGTCGATATCTACGCCGAGCGCAGCTGCATAAACGGGGTCAAGCGCATGCTCAACATCTATAAACGCAGCAGTGCCGCCCTTCTTCTGTGCCTCTGCGACAACATGAAGCGCAACCGTTGTTTTACCCGATGATTCGGGACCGTACATTTCTATAATTCTTCCGCGCGGAAGACCGCCTACGCCAAGCGCAAGGTCAAGTGTCAACGAGCCGGTGGAAATACAGCTGACGTTCATTTCCTGCTTGTCGCCAAGGCGCATGACCGAGCCTTTACCGAACTGCTTTTCTATCTGGGATATCGCGGTTTCCAATGCTTTTTCTTTTTCCATATCTTTATACACTCCTGTCAATTTTATATAAGTTCAACTTGTTTTATACAAGAAACAACCCTGTTTGCTCCCGATGTATCTCTCGTTGTCTGAATATTCTTAAGCCCAAAGCCCGAGAGCAGCTTTTCAAGTGATGAGCTTTGTGCTATTCCGCACTCAAAGGCAAGAACGCCTCCGTCATTAAGAACGTCAAGCCAGTTCTCGCAAATAGCACGGTAAAAATCCAAGCCGTCATCTCCGCCCCACAGTGCGTTTTTAGGTTCAAATTCAACCACGGACTTGTCAAGTGTCTTCATTTCATCGGTTGTAATATACGGAGGATTTGATACTAAAACATCAAATTTGCCGAGATTTGCAGGCGGCGCGGCTGTCATATCCGCACGGATGACGGAAATTCTTGACGACAAACGGTTGTTATATACGTTCTCCTTTGCAACCTCAAGTGCGCCTTCGGAGATATCCGCAAGGACACCCCGTGCCGAATTTCTCATCACGCCGAGAGCTATACCGACACAGCCGCTTCCGCACCCAAGGTCAAGGAAGCGGAATGCCCCGTTTGAACGACGCAACGCACAGTCTACAAGAGCTTCGGTATCAGAGCGAGGAATAAGAACATCAGGTGTAACCTTCAGTGTTATTCCGTAAAAATCCCACTCACCGAGAATGTATGCAAGCGGTTCTCCTGCAACCCTTCGCTCGGTAAGACGTGCGGCACTGCGAACAATGTCATTTGATGCATGGAGATATTTATCCCGTACGAACTCTTCACGGGCTTTCCCCGTGACGCTTTTGAGGATTTCAAATGCTTCAAGCTCTGCCATGGATATTTTTTCGAGAACGAGTCTTCGCCTTATGTCTAAATATACATCGTTATACGTGGTAAACAAATTATCACTCTGCTTTCAAAAGGATTACCAGTTATCTTTTTCCGAATCCTCGGGAATAACCTCACGCAATGCGGTTATTGCTATCTCTATCATTCCGTCGTCCGGTTCAAACGTTGTGAACTTCTGAAACCAGAGACCGGGGGTTCTTATGATTTTCGTGAGGAAATTGTCGTGGCGACCTATATATCGGTTGACCTCATAGCTTATGCCCACAACAACCGGCAAAAGCAAAAGTCTTAAGCCCATTCGCACGAACGGATTTGACCAGCTCACCACAGAGAAGACAAGCACGCTTATTATCATCACCGAAAACATAAAGCTCGTTCCGCATCGCGGATGCTCTTTTGAGAATTTTTTTACGTTTTCAACAGTAAGCTCTTCGCCTGCTTCATAGCAGAAAATCGTTTTATGCTCTGCGCCGTGGTAAGAAAACACACGCTTCATATCCTTCATGCGTGATACAGAGAACATGAATATTAAAAATACAACTATGCGGAGAAGTCCTTCAAGAAGGTTTCTGCCAAGACCTGAGCCTATATACTTATCGAGCGTTCCTGCAAGCAGGGTCGGCAGGAATATAAAAAGCACAATGGGGATTGCAATGCCGAGAACGGTTGCAATGCCCATAACGGCACTTTCAACAGCACGGCTTCCGAACTTCTTTTCAAGCCATTTTTCAAACCTTGTAGGTTCTTCCTCTATCTCTTCAATCGCTATCGACGACGAATATTCAAGTGCCGCAAAGCCTCTTTTTAGAGATTCAAAAAGCCCTGCTATGCCTCTGAGAAACGGCCACGACAAAATTTTGTAGCGCTCGGTGAGCTTTTTCTGTTCGTCTACCTTCAGCTCAATTTCTCCGTCTGCACGTCTTACTGCTATGGCGCTTTTTTCGGGGCCGAGCATCATTATTCCCTCAATAAGTGCCTGACCGCCGATTGTGGTCTTTTTGCAACTTTTCATCATTTCAATTACCTTTCAAAATTACTCTTCAGTTTCTGTTTCCTTTGTCGGCAAGGTTATAGTTATCGTAGTCCCCTCACCCAAAACACTTTCAATATCGAGAGTTCCACCGTGAAGATTTACAATCTCATCGCTGACGGCAAGACCGATGCCGTTGCCCTGAGCCTTTGACTTGCCTTTATAAAACTTCATCTTGACATACGGCAGTTCTTCTTCCGAAATTCCTGCACCGTAGTCTCGGATTTTTATTTTTGCAAGCTTTCCTTCACGAAGTACGCTTATTTCTACCTTCTTGCCCTCTCCGCCATGCTTTACGGCGTTGTCGAGCATGTTGAAGAACACCTGCTTTAAGCGCTCTCGGTCACCGTTTATCAGTATATCATCCTCGTCGTCCTGTTCATACGACATTGCGACCCCTGCTTTTTTGAAGGTATCGCCGTACATAAAGAGAGTTTCTTCAAACTCTGCCTTGAGGTTCACCGTATCAACATAAAGCGTGAATCTTCCCGTTTCCATCCTCGCAAAATCAAGAAGCTCTTCAACCATTTTTGAAAGTCTGCGTGTTTCCTTGAGGATAATCTCTATTCCTCTTGATGCTTCTTCTTTATTTTCAACACCTACGGTTGTAAGCGTTTCACCCCAGCCGATGATTGCCGTCAGCGGTGTACGAAGCTCATGAGAAACAGAAGATATAAAGTCGTTTTTTATCTTATCTGCACGGGCAATCTCTGCGGACATCTCATTGATGGAATCCACAAGCTCGCCTATTTCATCCTCGTATTTGTTGTCAATCGTTACGCCGTAGCTTCCCTCTGTTATTTTCTTTGATATATCCGTAACCTCACGAAGCGGATAAACGATGGATCTTATGAAATACTTGTTCGAGATGAACACGAGAAGTACCATGACTATGCCTATCAGAAAGGCAATGAGGGTCTGCAGAACTATTCTCTTGTCCACCGTACGCAGGGCCGTGACGTAGCGGACAACGCCGACAACCTTCCGTTCACCCGAGACAAGAGGACACGACACACACATAATTCTCTCGCCGGTATGTCTGTCGCGACCGACAAAGGTGCTGATTTTATTTGCCGAAACAGCTTCATTTATTTCCGGAGTTCCGAGAATCATGCCTGCAGGAAGACCTGATGAGGACATGACTATTCTGCCGTTTGTGAACAGAATCTGTCGCTCAACTCCTCGCATGTTCGCAGTCCCTGCAAGCTGGCGCTTTGCATTAAGATAGAATGAATCCATACTGGAGGTGAGGTCGTCACTGAAATATTCTGCGCTCATCTGGGCACTGTTTGTAAGGCTTGTGCGGATACTTACGTAGTAATAATTCATTGCCGTGACGGAAAAGACCACTATGCATATGGCAACAACAAGTGCAATGTATATAAGGTTATTTATCATCCATTTGCCGCGAAGTCCTATTGAATGCTTCATTGCCATGCCCCTTTCCGTATCTCAAAATTCAAATTTCGCTGTGTCCTATGAGTTCCACTTGTATCCGTAGCCCCAGACGGTCTGAATATATGTCGGGAATGCCGGATTGTCTTCAATTTTAATACGCAAACGGCGTATATTTACGTCCACTATTTTAAGCTCACCGATATAGTCGTTTCCCCATACCGCCGTCAGCATGTCCTCACGGGAGATTGCACGGTCGGGATTTTCGAGAAAATAGCGCATAATCGTGTATTCTACCTGGGTAAGACGAATGCGCTCTCCGTTCTTGTCAAGGGTTCTGTTTCTTGTATTGAGTTCAAACGGACCGCTCACCATTCGCGCACTGTCTTCAGCAATTACGCCGTCAAGTCTTCTGTACAGCGCATCAATTCTTGCAATCAGCTCTGTCGGAGAAAAGGGCTTTGTTACATAGTCATCCGCCCCTGTCATGAGACCCGTTACACGGTCAACCTCCTGCGTGCGTGCAGTCAACATTATAATGCCTATTTTTGAACCGCTGCCTCGAATCCTGCGGCAAAGCTCAAACCCGTCAATTCCGGGAAGCATGATGTCAAGAAGGGCAACCCCTATTCCCTGCTCACGGGAAAGCAATTCAAGTGCTGCCTCACCGGAGTCTGCCTCGCAGACATCGTATCCGGCACGGCTTAAGTTTATAACGATAAAGCTTCTTATGCTGGCTTCGTCTTCAACTACAAGTATTTTTTTCTTGCCGCTCATTCCATCCACCCTCTATGCAAATAATATCTCGGAAATCCATTCACTTTCGCGGTTTTTGAATATTGATTTCAAAAACTGTTCATCAATTTTTGTTGCAAGGTAGCTTTCACTTATTACTTCTGCCGCAAAAAGCGTGTCCTCACGTTCTGCGATAATAATTTTACCGGTTTCCTCGGCATGCTGTTTTCTGTTTCCTCCCGTAAGAACATGCACCGAGAACAAAGGTGCCTCAAGCTGCTCGGGATCGTCGCCGTATATATTCTCCAGCGTCGAAAAGCTCACGACGACTCCGCCGGGACGGACGGTTGTGCGCTCAGAACGCACACTTCCGCTCCACGAAACCGGCATAGACAAATACCAACCGTCACTGAATGAGTGGTATGTGAATGCAGTCTGGCGAAGCTTGCCGTCATCCGTCAATGCATTCCACCTGTAGCATCCGCTCGCTTCCTCGCTTGTTATCTGCGGTTCTGCCTCTTTGGGTATCTCTATAATTCCGTCGCCGTTTACATCTGCACAAAACGCACGGGATACACATACATCACCTTGGGGAAGCAGATTGATGAACCTTTCACCGTCAAAGGTGATTACATCGGTGATAACCCCGTCCCCTGCTTCACGCTCGATAAACACTCCGTTTTTCGAGGATGTAACGCCACCGGTCTTAATGCGCAGAAGTTTTCCGCCTTGATTTGCCAGACGGATTTCACACTTTTTGTCTATTGTTCCGTCATCAGAGGTATAAACGTCTGCATACATGTATTCACCGCGTTTTACCACTGCAACAAAGTCATTCTTTGCATCCCCGTCAATATCGCTGACAGAAAACTGCGTGGCAGAAATGTCAAGAATCTTTTCCATGCCGTCGAGTTTGACGTTATATACGGTTACGGGATGGCTGCCGTCACGGTCAGCACCCCATTCAACTATGATTTCATAACCGTCACGGCCAAGAAGGTCAGAATACGATACGGTGTAAAGCTCTTTTTCCGAGCCTTCAATGATATCAAACAGAGAAAAACCCTGCTCGTCTTTTTCGAAAATGTAAATAAACGTTTTATAAGTCTCTGAAACATCTCGCAGAAAAGCGATGCCCTCTTCCTCTCCGTCACCGTCGAGGTCCATAAGCTGGAGAGACTGACGGTTGAGCCCGGAGCGAGGCTCGGAATATTCAAAACCGCCGCCGCGCACAGAGTCAACGGTTTCTATGAGCGTCTTTTGCATCTCAGGCATCTCAGGCAACGCAAACATATCCGACTCTGTATTTATACCACAGCCGCAAAGCAAAAATATGAAAATAAAAAACGCATATATTACTCTTTTCACGCTACCTGTCACCACACAAATTTACATATATTCATTCATCATTTATTATAGCACAAACAAAGACCGCTTACAAGCATTATTTGTGCCTATTTTGCTGTTTTTTAAAGAGAAAGAAGGCATCGCAAATATACCTTGCGATACCCTCTTTTGATTGGTCTTTTAGCCCTTGAGTGCAATACCTTTTGCCTCAAGATTTTTGATGATTCCGTCGACGGTTTCCATGACCTCATCACGGGTCAGAGTCTTCTCGGGATGCGAGAAGACCGTGCGTACGGTAATCGATTTTCCATTCTCGTCCGTATACGTATCTACGACGGAGACTTTTTTTATGAGCGGACAGTTTGCAGCATCAATCTCAGCTTTAATCGGAGCAAACTTTTCACTTACAAAGGAAAGGTCTATCTCAATTTCGGGGAAACGGGACGGCTCTTCGTATGCAATGCCTGCATTCCTGATTTTTGCAAACTCACCGACATCAATTTCAGCAAATACAATATTTGCCTTTTTGTCAATCTTTTTTGATACCTGTGCATTTGCTATTCCGATTTCACCGAGCTTTATACCTGCGCAGTATACTGCATTGAGGTTTTTCGGATGCTTGTATGAGCTCTTTTCTTCAATTTTCTCAAAAGTAAGCTTTTCGTGCTTGATGTCATCAGCAATAACAGCAAGCATATCACGAAGCTCAAAATACAGCTCTTCCATGCCCTTCGTTTTCGAGAAAAGGGTTATTGCAAGCTTCTTATGCTCATCACAGAGATTGTCAGAATTAAGCCCTTCGACTGTTCTTCCTATTTCAAACACACCAAAATCGGGCGCATATGCCGTATTGTATTTTACCTGACAGAGCTGTGTCGGAACAATTGACTTTCTGATTGTCTTGATATTCGGATTTGTCGCATTGACAAGCTCAACATTGGGCTCGATATCAATACCGAGTGCCTTGTACTCATCATAATATGCCCATACGTATGAATGGAGCTCATGGAGGGAAAAACGTTTTACGAGAATGTCTTTGATTCTGTCCTCATCAGTTTTTTCCTGTTCGGCACGAACCGGGTAAAGCGGAACCGCAGCTGTATTGACAGCAAAGTTATCATAACCGTAAATACGTGTGATTTCCTCGATAATATCTGCCTTCATCGTGACATCCTTTGTTGCACGCCATGAAGGAACCTTTACCTTGAAATCCGAAGCCTTGTTTTCAACACCGAAGCCGAGAGCTGTAAGCGTTTTTACAATGCGGTCGTTTTCGATGTCAATTCCCGTGTAACGGTCAACAAAAGCTTTGTTAAATGAAAGCTCTATGTCGTCATATTTAAACGCATATTCATCGGTGAGAGCACTTGTTACAACCGCGCCGCTGTCGATATCGAGGAGAAGCTTTACGAAACGGGCAATAGCCGGAACCGTCATTTCCGGGTCGAGACTCTTTTCATAACGCTGAGATGCATCCGTTCTGTGGCCGAGGCGAACCGTGGACTTGCGGATAGATGATGCATCAAAGGTTGCCGACTCAAGAGTGAGAGAGGATGTGTCGTCAACTATCTCGGAATCAAGACCGCCCATAATTCCGGCGATGGCAACAGGCGTATCACCGTTGCAAATCATGAGAGTGTTCTCGTCTATATCACGCTCTGCTCCGTCAAGAGTTTTAAATGAAAACGGCTTATCAAATCTCTTTATGCGGATTTTGTCAACCTTGCGTGAGTCAAATGCATGCATAGGCTGACCCATTTCAAGCATTAGGTAATTGGTAAGGTCTGCAAGTAGATTGAGTGCACGCATACCGCAATAATACAGACGGATGCGCATGTTCATCGGGCTTACATGCTTTGAGATATTCTCAAAGCGAAGGCATGAATAACGGTAGCAAAGCGGATCTTCAATCTTAAGATCGAGCTTCGGAAGCTCGTTATATGCACCAAGGTCAACAACATCAAGAGGTTTGAGCTCACGTCCCGAAATCGCCGCGAACTCACGGGCGATGCCGTAATGACCCCAAAGGTCAGGACGGTTTGTGAGTGACTTGTTGTCAACCTCGAAGACGATATCATCGATTTCATAGATACTCTTAAGGTCTGTTCCGTTTGGAACATCCTCGCAGATATCCATAATACCGTCATTGTTATCGCTTATGCCAAGCTCTTTTTCCGAGCAGCACATACCGCAGGAAAGATATCCCGCAAGCTTTCTCGGGGCAATCTCAATCTCGCCGATTTTTGCGCCCACCTTTGCAAATGCCGTCTTCATACCGACACGTACATTAGGTGCACCGCAGACAACATCAACAAGCTCTGCCTCACCTGCATCGACCTTGAGCAGGTGGAGCTTTTTTGAATCGGGATGATTCTCAACCGACTTAATCTCCGCAACAACTATACCTGAAATATCACTGCCGCGGAAAGCGATGTCGTTTTCAACCTCTGCTGTGGAGAGGGAGAATTTATTTATAAGCTCAAGCTTATCAAGACCGGACAGATCGACAAAGTCCGAAATCCAATTCATAGATAAAAACATACTGTACCTCTCCTTTCTTATTTATCGTCGGTGAACTGCGAAAGACTCTTGAGACTTCCGGAGTTTAAGTCACGTATATCGCGGACACCGTACTTCATCATTGCAAGGCGGGTAAGACCCAGACCAAATGCAAAGCCCGTGTATTCTTCGGGGTCGATTCCGCCGGCCTTAAGGACCTCGGGATGAATCATACCGCACGGGCAGAGCTCAAGCCAGCCGCTGTGCTTGCACGAAGCGCAGCCCTCTCCGCCGCAGATGAGACAGCTTATGTCAAGCTCAAAGCCCGGCTCAACAAACGGGAAAAAGCCCGGACGAAGACGTACCTTGATATCCTTCTGAAATACCTCGGAAAGCATCGTCTTCATAAAGAAAATGAGATTTGAAATTGAAATATTTTTATCCACCATAACGCCTTCCATCTGGAAGAAGGTATTTTCGTGGCAGGCATCTGTAGCTTCGTTTCTGAAGCAACGGCCGGGGAATATAGCCTTTATCGGCTTTCCTTCATTTATAAGAGAATCCTTATACTTCTTGTAAATTGCGTTCTGCGCCGCAGAAGTATGGGATTTCAAAAGCTGACCGTTTTCGAGATAGTATGTGTCCTGCATATCACGGGCAGGATGGTTTTTCGGAATGTTGAGCGCCTCAAAGCATTCGTAATCGGTAACTATTTCGCTATAATCCTCGACAGCAAAGCCCATTGATTTGAATATCTCCTCACACTGACGCTGAACAAGCGTAATGGGATGATAAGAGCCTCTTTCAAGGTTCGCCGGAACGGAAATATCAAATTCGGGCATAAGACTGTTTTCGCGTTCAATTTCAGCCTGCTTTATTGCCTCACGTTTTTCGGCTATCTTATCGGTTACTTCCTCTTTAAGAACATTGACGGTCTGACCAAAGGTCTTTTTCTCCTCGGGGGTGAGGTTTTTCATGTCCTTCAAAAGCTCTGTAACAAGACCCTTTTTGCCGAGATATTCAACCCTTATTTTTTCAAGGGCTTCCATGTTGTCAGCAGTATCCAGCGCATCAAGAAATGCAGCTTTAAGCTGTGCGGTTTTCTCTGACATGTAAATCTTCCTTTCTGTTATAGTTTTCAAGCGAACAAAAAAGCTCGCCCCGAAAAATCGGGACGAGCAAAAATTACCCGCGGTACCACCCAAATTCAGGGACTTTCCCTGCACTTATAATATGTCACGACGTGGACATAATACACCCTGCTTAATCCCGAGATGGGTTTTCACAGAAGGCTCCCATGCTGAAATTCACACATTGCATCCGAAGCGAAACTTTCAGCCTGCGGTTTCTGCTCTCTGTTACGGATAAAGCAACGGCTACTTACACATTTTCATTGCCTGTTTACATATGTAATATATAATACTTCATTTTTTTAAAAAAGTCAAATATTTTTATTTATAAAAGTAATTTATATGATTGTGTGAAGTTTTTGCCATACAGAAATTACAACTCATATAAAACTTTAAACCGCTCAAAATACTAATGAAGTTGATTTGAGGAGGTGAATTTGAAATGGCAATCGTACCGAACGCACAGGATGCACTCAACAAGTTTAAGATGGAAGCTGCATCAGAAGTAGGTGTTAACCTCAAGCAGGGTTACAACGGTGATCTTACTTCCCGTCAGGCAGGTTCTATCGGCGGTCAGATGGTTAAGAAGATGATCGAGTCTTACGAGCAGAACTTAAGCAAGTAACAATATTCTGAATAGAATATAAAGAGGCTGTTGCATTTCGATTTTACTTAAACCGATTTGCAACAGCCTCATACTTTATGTTATTTATAAAAAATTCGTTTCAAATCCTCCGGCAGTTCGCATACGACATCAGCCTCTCCTTGCTCAAACGGCAGCTTCATATGAAGTCTGTGAGAATGCAGCGCGCACCTTCCCGGAAGATTCGGATTTTCACTTCCGTAAAGAAAATCTCCGACAATCGGATGCCCCATATGCGCGAGATGAACGCGAATCTGGTGTGTTCTTCCCGTCATGGGCATGACACGCACAAGGCTCATGCCGCCTCGCCTCTCAAGGGTTTCATAACGGGTTAAGGCATAGTCGCCATCATTCCTTACCTCACGCTCTATCACCGAGCCGTCACGCCGTCCTATGGGGGCGCAGATTTCTCCGGATTCCGTCTCCATCTCGCCCTCAACAATTGCCAGATATTCGCGGTAAAACTCTCCGCTGTGCAACAGCCGTGCCGCAAATGTATGCGAATACGCATTTTTTGCAACCGCCATAACACCTGATACCCCACGGTCCAGCCTGTTTATCGGGCGGAAAACAAAATCTTCGCCCTGATTTTTATAATACCACATGACTATGTTCCCGAGCGAAGTGGTAAAATGACCGTGAGAAGGATGTACGGCAATGTCTCCGGGCTTATTCACTATCAAAATATCCTCATTTTCAAAGCGTATATCAAGACTTCCTTCGGTGGGAACGACGCTTTCCGAGCCTCTCGTTTCCTCTTCTATAATCGCCTCGATTTTATCACCGCAGCGCGCAACATCAATGGTATACACGTCTTTTCCGTTGAGAGTAAGTCCGTTTTTTATCTTCTTGATGCGCCGCAAAAGCATTGCAGACACACCGAAGCGCCGTCTTAAAATCTCGGCGAGTGTCTTTCCGTCATCGCTTGCATCAGCGATATGAGTCAGCTTACGAAGCATTGAAGCGGCTCCCCTCACGGCGTATGAATGCTCCTACCTTCGTTTTGCAAGGAAGCTTTACGTGCACACGGATTTTTGCCTGCCCTGCAGACTCGATTTCATTGCCCTTATCATCATACATTTTATCAAATATGACCTTTTGCGGCTCTGCCTTGGGCTGCATGAGCTCATACTCTGTTCCGCAGGCGAATTTGTTTTTCTGCTCAAGTACGGCATTACCCTCATCGTCACACTCAACAACCGAGGCGACAACATCCCATGTGCGGATATAGTTAGACGTTTCGGTGCGCTGAATCCGCTCCTCTCCGAAATAGAAGCCGGTGCAGTACTCACGGTGGCTTACCTTATTTACTTCTTCAAGCCAGAATCCGTCACGTCGCCATGTCTCGGGGGACTTAATAAACTCATCAACCGCAAGGCGATACGCATTGGTAACAGCGGCACAGTAGTATGCAGACTTGACTCTTCCCTCTATTTTGAAACTGTCGATGCCGGCAGTAACAAGCTCCGGTATATACGAAACCATGTTCATATCCTTTGAGTTGAAAATATGTGTTCCGTCCGAGTCTTCAACCACGGGATAATATTCGCCGGGGCGTTTTTCTTCAACCAACGAATACTTCCACCTGCACGGCTGGGCGCAGTTGCCGCGATTGGAGGAACGACCTGCAAGATAGTCGGAAATCATGCATCTTCCCGAATATGCCATACACATCGCACCGTGTACAAACGCCTCTATCTGAAGATTCTTGTTTTTCTTTTCCATTATTTCGCAGATTTCGGAAAGACTTGCCTCTCTTGCAAGGCACACTCTTTTTGCGCCAAGCTCATACCACGCATTAGCCGCATCTGTATTAAGAACGCTCGCCTGTGTGCTTATATGTATCTCGGCAGACGGTGCATACTTCTGCGCGAGGCGCATGCATCCGAGGTCCGCGACGATTATGCCGTCAACACCGATGCCGCCAAGCATTTCAAGATATGGCGGAAGACGTTTTATATCTCCGTTGCGCATCATAGTATTGCAGGTTACATATACCCTTACTCCGTTTTCGTGTGCATGGCGAACAGCCTGCTCCATCTCTTCATCGTTGAAGTTGCCGGATGCCGTGCGCATTCCGAAGCTTTCTCCTGCAAGGTATACCGCATCAGCACCGTAGAGTACGGCGGCATGAAGCTTTTCCATATCCCCTGCCGGGGACAAAATCTCAGGTCTTTTCATCTTTTTCTCCATTACGGGTTTAATTTTGGTGTTTTCAGATGCTCCTCATACGTCTTTGAGAACTTATGCGTTCCGTCCTCCTGAAGAGCAAAGAACAGATAGTCCGTATCATTGGGATAAAGCGATGCTTCAATCGCATCAAGTCCGGGGTTTGCTATCGGTCCGGGAGGAAGTCCCTTGTATTTGTAGGTATTGTACTTGTTGTCAATCTTCGTATCTGCGATGCTTATTACCTTTTTGCGCTCGCCGAGAACGTATTGTACGGTTGCGCATGATTCAAGATACGGATACGTCTTGCTGGAAAGTCGGTTATGGAATACGGAGGCAATGTTTGCACGGTCCTTTGCGGTAGCCTCACGCTCTACAACCGAAGCGAAGGTAATAAGCTCGTGCGTGGTCATGCCAAGCTCTCTTGCCCGCTCTTTCATTTCCTGATTGTACTTCACATTGAAGTTGTCGAGGAACTTTTTGACAACACGGTTAGCTTCGTCGTTTTTATAGAATTCGTAGGTGTCGGGGAACATATATCCCTCAAGCCTGTTCGCTTTTCCGAGCGCAAGTCCGTCAAGGAAATCGTAATCAAAATCGGTATTGGCAACGGCATCCTGCAGTGCTTTTGCATCGCATACCCCTTTTGATTCAAGAAGCTCTATAATCTGGCTTACTTCATAGCCTTCGGGAATTGTTACCTTTACAGTATTCAGTGCTCCCTTTTTGCTCGTAAGGCGGCGAAGCATTGCACGGTAATCCATGTTGGAATTGAGCTTGTACTCACCTGCCGGAAACTCTGCACCGCGCTTTGTGAGCCACGCAAAGGTACGGAAGAGCATTTTGTGCTCAATAACATCGTTTTTCTTTAGTATTTTCGCAACGTCTCCGCGACTTGCGTCCTCGGGAATTTCAACTATAACTTCATAGTCCGGCCTTGCAAGTGCAAGCAGTTCATTCACGGACATTATGAACCACGAGGATAAAAGCATTGAAACTCCGAGCACAAACGCTATGTATATATACGAGAACGGATTTTTCTTTTTCCTGCGTTTTTTTACTGCCATTTTACTTACCTTTCCTTTCTTTTTATTATGCGTAATTCGGTTACTATCCCGTCAACCGTCTCATCGTGAAGCTCACACGGAACGGTCCTTTGTATATTTATTTCACGGCACAGGGCAATTTTCAATGCATTTTTTGCCTCTGCCATAAATCTGTCGTAATAACCTCCGCCGCGACCAAGGCGCGTGCAGTCCTCACCAAATGCAACACCCGGCACGATTATAAGGTTAAGCTCATGCGGCGGTAATGCCCTGCCGCCACTTTTCGGTTCGGGAATTCCGTATCTTCCCGGAGTAAGCTCGGACAGTGAAAAAATCCTTATAGCATCCATCTGTCCTTTACCGTGGCAGAGAGGAACATATACCTCCTTGCCTTGTGCAAGAAGACTTTCGATTATTCTGTCTGTCGCTATTTCGTGTCCGACTCCGACATACACAAACACCTTTTTGAAGCTGTGTTTTGAATAGCCTTCAAGAAAACGTGTGGATATATCGGAATCGCTTTTTTTGCGTTCACTCTCCGACAGAGCTTCGGAGAGTAGCAACATCTCCCGTCGAAGCTCTGCTTTATTCATAGCAGACAGCACTCTTTACTTTGTTTACTTCCTCAGCGCCGCGCAGTGCTTCAAGGATTGCGAAAGCAAAATCATACGCATCTCCGGCAGCTCTTCCGGTAATTATATTACCGTCCTTCATAACGCCCACCCCGTCACAGAACTGTGCGTCTTTTAGCTCTTCACTGCATGACGGGTAACAAACGCATTTTTTGCCGTCAAGTATCCCGAGTCTTGCTAAAATTATGGGAGCGGCGCATATCGCAGCCATGTTTATGCCTGCCCCGTAAACCTTGCGGACTAATTCTTTTACTGAATCATTTTCCCACAAGTTGTCAACGCCGGGCTGTCCGCCGGGAATAATGAGCATTTCCATGTCCGAAACAGATATGTCCGAAAAGGCTTTATCTGCGGTCACAACAACCCCGTGAGATGAAGTCACAGACATATCAGACACACCCACGGTTACCACGTCAACACCGCCACGGCGGAGAACGTCAACCGGCACAAGCGCCTCACACATCTCAAATCCGTTTTCAAGAAGAAGATATACCATTTTCTCTTTTCCTTTCAGTTATGCATAAGATTCATATATTTGCCATAGCCCTTTGAAAATATTTCTTTTGCACGGGAGCTTATAAGCCGCGCCAAGCCAAGCCTTATACTTTCTCCGGGAACGGTAGCTGTGCAGCCCTTGCCAAACAAATCTGCGGCATTTCCGCAAAGCTCACATATTTCTGTTTTTCCCTCGTATTCGTAATGTACGCAATAGCCCGTTTCAGAAAGCGAAATTCCACCGCCGAGAAACTCAAACTCAGCCATAATTGTTTTCCACCGTTCCTCCGAGCGGATAGGGTGAACAATATCCTTGCACATAGCTTCGTACATTTCATTGATCCTTGGAATATCTTTTTCAGTTGCACGGTGCAAAGTCTCATCGCCCTTGCCTTCCGTGACGGTTTTAGACACACTGAAAAGCTCGGTATAGCCGTATCTTTCGTAAAAATCAAACAGGCTTATACTCTGAGGAATGATAACGGTAAAGTCACACGAATGTGCCTCCGATTCGAGCATCTCTCCCGCAATTCCGCGGCCGCGGAATGCGCCTGTCGTTCCCACACCGTAAATGTATTTCGCATGCAGGATACCGTCCGGTGTCGCGAAATCGTACGGGAACACGTGAATCATGGCGACGCACACGCCGCCAATCTCACACACTCTTGCACACGGCAGACGGAATATTCTGTCAAAGAAGAATTTTGAATATTCGACGTCAGCCGGAAAACATTCAAGCCACAGCAATTTCATCGCCGGAATGTCGGACTCTTTCGCGTTTCTGATTATTTTTTCCATATCGCACCGTACTTTACAAGCAGCTCAACCGGGTTATAGGACATTTTTGCTTTTCTCAGTCCCTCAATACCCATATCCTCTTCTCTGTTTATGAGGAGAACGTCACTGCAGCTATGTTCTACGAACATCTTATTTATTGCCTGATATACGCCGTCATATGCATAGTCACCTTTTTCGACCATAACATCCACGGTATCGTCGCTTATCTTTGCACCTATACAATATGCGCATACCTTACCGTCAACACGCAAAACTCCTCCGCGAAGCCCAAACTCTTCAAAAAAAGCAAGCAGCTTTTCGATAGCGGTTGTCTCGTACTGCAGAACCTCTATGCCGTCCTTGTCGGCAGCAAGCTTTATCCACTTTTTCTGAAACTCCAAAATCTCGGGAATATCATCCTTTGTCATGTTCGAATACGAAAATCTGCCGTCATATCGCTTGAGAAACTTATTGACCTGATTGCGCTTCTGATGATATTTCTTGCCCGGAAGCGTTGCAAGCTCTTCCCTGTTATATATATAATCGAAGCTTTTACGTCTTTCCTCGAATTCAAACTCTCCGGGGAATGCCCTTTCCATCCCCTCACGCATTTTTTCCGTCACCGAGTGAAACCTCGGTGTGCGTCCAAAAGCTTTTTCCGTCTCATATATTTTCGTAAGTGTTTCTTCAAAGCTTCCGCCGAGCGGAGGAAGGTACGACACATCGTCGCCCTTTCCCGAGCGCACATATACCGTATCTCCGTCCATGCAAATTTCAGTATTGTACAAATTGCACCATGTGTACAGAATAACAAACGAGCTCTCTGTCGAGTTATATCCGCAGCTGCTCATTATGGGAGCACAAAGCTCATAGTCATTCTCGTGTACCGGTCGAAACTCAAGCATTTTATTTCCCTTCTGTCAAAACATCCGAAACCGTTTTGAAAATTTCGGCATGAATCTCATCTATTGTCTTTATTCTTTGATTTTCAGTGCACGATATTCTTTTCCACGAATATTTTGCGGCAAGCGCCGTTGCCGAGGCATAACAGGTTTTCAGATATTCTTTGTCCTTTTCGTGAATATCCTCTTCCCCCTCGCGCTTTCTCATAAGGCTTTCCGCATGCTCGGGCGGCATATCAAGAAAAATCACCGCAGATGGCTCGGGAAGACCGAGAAGCCTGTATTCAAAATCAAACAGCCAGTCGCAGAAGCTTTCGCGCTCACCCTCAGGCATTTTACTCGCCTGATATATTGCGTTGGAGGTAGTGTAGCGGTCAAGCAAAACAATGCCGCCGTCATCGAGGTATGATTTCCATTCACGGAGATATGACGCAACACGGTCCACCGCAAAAAAGCTCGATGCGGCATACGGATTTACCGCGTGTGCAGAATCACCGAATTCGCCGCCGAGGTACATGCGCACAAGCGCGGAAGAGTCGCTGTCATATCTGGGGAATGCGATTTTTTTGAATTTCTGACCCTCATCGGTCAGGCGACGGCACAACAGCTCAAGCTGTGTTGATTTTCCCGAGCAGTCGGTTCCCTCTATCGTGATAAGCTTGCTACGCATATCTCCTACCTCTTTCTCATTGCGTCAAATATTACCGCAAACATATATTTCGGAAGTGCGAGCATACGCCCTGCACGCTTCGGCTCTTTGATGAGTCTGTAGAACCATTCAAGTCCGAGTTTTATGAATATATCCGGTGCGCGCTTGACCGTGCCGGCATAGGAATCGAGAGAGCCGCCGAGTCCGAGCATGAGCCGTACATTGAGCTTGTCCCTGTTTTTTGCCATCCAAAGCTCCTGCTTCGGCGCACCGAGGCACACGAAAAGAATATCTGCGCCGCTTTTGTTTATTTCGTCTATTACATCCTCGTCATTCTTAAAATATCCGTCACGGATGCCTGCAAAAACTATTCCGGGATACCTCTCCGAAATTTTTGATGCCGCAAGCTCTGCCACTCCCGGCTTTGCGCCAAGGAAAAACACCATCTTTCCCTTCTCTGCCGCAAGTGAGAGTATACGCTCGCCCAACTCAACGCCCGGAACCTTCTGCTTGACGGGTGTTCCGTATATCCTTGAGGCATATACAACGCCTATGCCGTCGGCGACAACAAGGTCTGCGGAATTTATGATTCTGCCAAGCTCGACATCGTGCGCTGCCATATATGCAATCTCTGCATTGGGCGTTACAGCCATATGATTGCTCTCTTCTTCAAGCATCTTCTCTGCGAGAGCCGCCGCCTCATCAAGCGTTACATTGTTGTACGAAATGCCGTAAATTGATATTTTTTCATGCATATTATCTATCCCCTTTGATAAGGTACATAATTATCTATAATATATAATACCACAATCTAAAAGAATTGAAAAGTAAAATTCGTGTGTATAATGTAAACTTTAAGATTTTCCTGTCCATATATGAAATTTTTAAATAAATACAAAAAGCTTTGACGTTTTTGACAATCGGTGATAATATAATTATAAAATGGAAAGAGGTGAACATCTTGTCCGGTTTTCTTCGCTCACTGAAAAACTTTTTTCGACAGATTGATATAAAGCTTTTAATCGTTGCTTTGGTTGCCTCAACCTTTGGCATGGTTCTTATCGCAAGCGCAACACAAAGCATGGGCAGTGGCAGTTTTCTGAAGGTTCAGCTTGTTGCGACGGTTGTCGGCATTGGGCTTTATCTTATGCTGTCCTGGCTCGACCTCGACTCCGTCAGCTCATGGTGGAAGTATGTTTATATTGCAAATCTTCTTTTAATCTGTTCGCTCATTTTCTTCGGAACGGGCTCCGAGGAAACAGGAAACCGTGCGTGGATACGCTTCGGTTCTATCGGTATCCAACCTGCAGAATTTGGCAAAATTCTTTTCATTCTTGCGTTTGCAGGACATATTGACTCTCTGCGTGACAGGCTTGATTCATCCTTTTCCGTCTTACTTCTCGGCGTGCATGCACTAATCCCCATCGGTCTTATATATGCCGTTTCGTCTGACCTCGGCTCTTCACTTGTTTATGTGGTCATTTTTGTTGTGATGATGTTCTGTGCCGGAATAAAGCTTCGTTGGTTTGCCGGCGCACTCGTCACTTTAGGCGCAGCCTCTCCTTTTATCTGGAAATATTTTTTGCGCGAAGACCAGAAGATGCGTGTTCTCGTTGTGTTCAATCCGGAGCTTGACCCACTCGGTCGCGGATATCACGCCATACAGAGCAAAATCGCAATAGGCTCGGGTCAGCTTTTCGGAAGAGGGCTTGGACAGGGAACACAGACACAGCTCGGATATCTTCCCGCAAAACAGACGGACTTTATTTTCTCCGTTGCCGGAGAGGAGCTTGGTCTCATAGGGTGCATAGCCGTCATTGTCATACTTGCGCTTATCATTGCAAGATGTCTTTCAATCACCATGCGCTCTTCCTCGTTTTCCTCTTTTCTGATATGTGCAGGCGTTTCTGCCATGCTTATTGCCCAGACAGTCGAAAACATCGGTATGTGTACGGGGCTTCTCCCCGTCATCGGACTTACACTTCCGCTGTTCTCATACGGCGGTTCCAGCGTTCTCGCCGTTTATATGGCACTCGGTCTTATAAGCTCGGCACGAATGAAAGCGGTTCCGTCCCGTTTATCAAACTAAAACAGGAGTTTAAAAGTATGCTTTCAAATTATGACATTATTCTCTTTGACTCTGACAACACCTTATACAACCACGGCATTCACGAAAAAACAGCAATCTTTGAGGCTTTTTCTCTGTACGGAGAAGAAATTGACGATGAGCGCTATCTTCTCTACAGAAGAATAAACGATGATATCTGGAAGGAGTTTGAACGGGGCATCTCGCACACAGACGGACCTTTAGTTGAACGCTTCCGCAGGTTTTCGGATGCTTCTGGGATTTCGCTGTGTCCTTTCCGCATAAACGAGCTGTATGTTGAAGCCTTGTCAAATCAGTGTTCTCCGTTTCCCGACTCTTACGAGGTTTGCAAAAAGCTTTCCGAAACCCATAAATTATACATCATTACAAACGGCACCGAAAGCATTCAGCTCAAGCGGTATGAGGTAAGTCCTCTGCGTCCGTTCTTCTCGGGCATTTTTACTGCCGCCGGGATAGGTATCCAGAAGCCCAAAAAAGAATTCTTTGACCGTGTCCTTGAAAAAATCGGAAACCCCGAAAAGCGACGTGTAATCGTCATCGGCGACTCGCTCACCTCGGATATCCTCGGCGGTGTGAATGCAGGGCTTGACACCTGTTGGTACAATCCTGAACACAAAGAGAACAGCATGGATTTTTCTCCCACATATGAAATAGAATCTCTCAAATCCCTTTTATAAATTTTATATTCAAAGGCAACTGCAGACTGATACTGCAGTTGCCTTTATTTATAGTTCCTTTTTCGTTTCGCGGATTACAATTCCTGAAAGCAGAATTACGGCAATGAGGTTTGGTATCATCATAATACCGTTGAACATATCACCAATTTCCCACACGCTTTCAACCCGGAGGACTGCGCCAAGCGCAACCGCCGCCACGAAAACACCCTGATATGCTTTTGATAAGCGCTCATTTTCATGCGACAGGTACGCAACACACCGCTCACCGTAATATGACCAGCCGAGAATCGTGGACAGGGCAAACAAAACCGTTGCCACAGCGACAAATACTCCGCCAAAGTCTCCGAAAAACGCTTGAAAAGCACGTGTCACAAGAGCTGCTCCCGAAGCTTCTCCGTTGTGACAACCCGAACCTATAACGGCTATTGCCGTTACCGTACAGACGATTATTGTGTCTACAAACACCTCAAACATACCCCAGAAGCCCTGATGCATGGGGCTTTTGGCGTCCGCTGCGGCATGTACCAAAGGCGCACTGCCAAGACCTGCCTCGTTTGAAAAGACACCGCGTGCAACACCGAAGCGGATTGCCTTTTTTACCATTTCTCCTGCCCCTGCGCCGTAAACCGCCTGCGGTGTCAATGCAGAAGCGCAAATCTCGTGCAGTGCATCTATCGCAGAGCCTGGCGAAAGAACAATTATTCCGACACCGCCGAGGATATAAAGCCCTGCCATGAGCGGTACCATTTTTTCTGCAAAGTGCGAAATTCTCGAGATTCCGCCACTCATAGCGACTGCCGCAATTGTCGCGACAAGAAGTCCCGTCACCCACTCAGGTGTACCGATAAAAAAGCTCACAACAGAAGAAATGGAATTTGACTGGTTCATCGCCCCCATGCCCAGACACGCAAATGCTCCTGATATTGCAAACAGGACAGAAAGCCATGTATATCCCTTGCCCAATCCTCTTTTTATGTAATACATCGGTCCGCCGTAATACTCTCCGTTTCTTTCCATACGGAATTTTACCGAAAGGAAAATTTCTGCATATTTGGTCGCCATACCCAGAAGTGCCGAAACCCACATCCAGAACACGGCACCGGCTCCGCCTGCCGTTATAGCGGTTGCAACTCCCACTATGTTTCCGGTGCCTATCGAAGATGCAAGTGCCGAAGCCACCGCCTGATAGGGAGTAATCCTCCCGTTGGCTTTTTTCTGCCTTTTAAGCAGTGTTCCGAAGGTTTCCCGTGACCACAGTGGAAATTTTGTTATCTGAAAAAAGCCGAGCCTTGCGGACAAATATATTCCGCAACTCATAACAAGCAGGAGCATGGGGACTCCCCAGACAGTTTTATTTATCGCCGCCACAATCTGCATATGTATACCTCCGATATGTACATATGGCAGAATATGATTATTTTTCCGCCAGTATTACATATAGATTGCAAAACGGATTTACATATTGCAAAACCTTGCGCCGACATGTATAATGAACATAAAGGAGGTGTCTGCCGTGAAAAAAAGATTTATTTCGCTCATCCTTATAATTTGCATATCCGCACTGCTGTTTTCCGTTCCGTCGGGTGCCGCGAGTGAGATTTTTGTCGCTGCCGGCAACACCGTTCTGCCGCTTACTGATGCTATGCCAATCCGTTCAAGCGGTGTGTGGTACATAGATTATCAGTGTTTCACAAAAGGAGGACTCAACGTAAACAGCTCATACAATGCCGCCGAGCGAACCCTCGTTCTTTATACCTGGGACACCACGCTTGTATTTGATCTCAACTCCGCAACGGCGTACACTACCGCAGAAAAGGTTCCGTACAAGGCAGTTGCCTTTGTCTCCTCCGGCACGGTGTATGTCCCTGCACAGTTTACAGCCCAGATGCTCGGCTTTGAATGCTCGTATCTTTCCGACCCCGTCATGATACGCATCAAACGCTCGACTGATATTCCGAACAACATGTTTCAGTATATTGCTCAAAGTGAGATTCCGAATCTCTTGGCTGCGTACAATGCAAGCAAGAAAAACAACAATGATGTTTCATCATCCGCAGGTTCACAACCGACTTCACCTGATGATGAGAGCGAGAACAATACCGTGCGCAAGGGCATCCGTCTGACGTTTAACATAACGGACGGCGCCAATATGTCAAAAATTCTCGACTCGCTCTCACGTTACGGCTGCCATGCAACCTTTTTTATCAAAGGCAGTGCAATTGACAACTGTGAAAACGAGCTGCGCCGTGCCGTGAGCGGCGGTCATTCGCTCGGCATGCTCTCGCAGAACGGAAGCTCCGATTTTTCCGCCGGCGGTGATGTTCTAAAAAATGCTCTTTCTTCATGCAACGACCGTTTATTTAAGACGGCAAAAACGAAGACACGGCTTATCCGCATACCTGACGGGAGCAAGGCTGTTTCCAAGGAAACCGTCGATACACTCATCTCTCTCGGCTACAGAATATGGGATGACTCATTCACTCCCACAGGAAGTTCCGCCAACCGCATCTACAACTCAACCGTGTCGCAGCTTTCCGGCGGAAAGTACCGTACCCCGACGATAACACTTACCGATTCCGACGCTTCGGTAAGCGCTCTGACACGCATCCTTCGCTATCTTGATACAAACAATTACAGAACATATACCATATCCGTTCTCGACACACCTGTAAACGATATTTCGGAAAGAAGATAAAAAAATTCTGCAAGATTTCTCTTGCAGAATTTTTTATTTTCTTTTTATTCTCCGCAGCTACACTCTTCATCGCCGCAGCAGCATTCGTCCATATCGAACTCAAGCTCTTCGCCGCAACCCGGGCAGGTTATCTTGCCGAGGTCGAGAATGTCGTCATCTACCATGATGGAGTCACCGCATGTCGGGCAAACAACTTCATAGTGGAAGTCATCGCATGCGCAATCATCGCAGTCGCAGTCGTCGTCACAGTCGCACTCATCAAAAGCGCCTTCGAGCTCTAAAAGCTCTTCTGCAACCTCGTCAAGCTCGTCGCTGATGTCGTCTGCAATCTTTTCAAGATCGGAAACAGATGCGGCAAGCTCATCAATAACATCTACCATAGCAACAAGAAGCTTGCCCTCTTTTGTGTCGGTATCAATATCGAGACCGTCAAAAAGACCTCTGAGGTATGCTGCCTTTTCTACTATATCCATGAGTTTTCCTCCGTATAATTTATTTTGCGCGTTCTAAGTACTCGCCTGTTCTTGTATCAATCTTGATTCTGTCGCCGATATTGATAAAGAGCGGAACACGAACCTCAGCACCCGTCTCAACAGTTGCCGGCTTTGTAACGTTTGTAGCCGTATCACCCTTAAGACCGGGCTCTGTCTCTGTGATTTCAAGCTCTACGAAGTTAGGCGGTTCTACGCTGAATACGTTTCCTTTGAAGGAGAGGAACTTAACAACCATGTTCTCAGTTACGAACTTAAAGCTTTCGGGAAGCTTGTCGGCGTTAAGCGGCTCCTGGTCGAAGGTCTCGGCATCCATGAAGTAGTACAGCTCTCCGTCGTTGTAGAGATACTGCATGTCCTTACGCTCAACAAATGCCGGCGGGAACTTATCCGTCGGGTTGAATGATGTTTCAACAACAGCGCCTGTAAGAACATTGCGATACTTTGTGCGGACAAAAGCCGCACCCTTACCGGGCTTAACATGCTGGAACTCGATAATCTGCATTACCTGTCCGTCCATTTCAAATGTCATACCGTTTCTGAATTCACCTGCAGAAATCATTTACTTATCCTCCATTTATTCTATATAAATCTTTTTCTATTTTAACCTATATTATTCCATTTTGCAAGAAAAACTTTAAAAAACCTTACATTTCACACAAAACTCGCACACCGAGGGGGTATACAAGCTTGCCGAAGCCGCAAATCATGCCGACGCAGACGGAAGAAATGACCGATTTATGACGGAATTCTTCACGGGCATGGATGTTGCTGAGGTGTACCTCTACACACGGAAGCTTCACGGAAGCTATGGCATCACGGATTGCTATGCTGTAGTGCGAATAAGCCGCCGCATTGAGCACTATGCCGTCAAACCCTTCGTCAAGTGCACGGTAGAGCAGGTCAACGATTTCGCCCTCGTGGTTTGTCTGATACGCCGTAATGTCTGCGCCGAGTGACTCTGTGCTCTTCTTTGTGAACTCAATTATGTCATCAAGCGTATCTCTTCCGTAAATGTTTGTTTCGCGTGTGCCGAGTGCATTCAAGTTCGGTCCGTTGATTATCATTATCTTTTTCATTATTCAAACATTCTCCTTTTTCCGAGCGGCGAAACCTTTATTGCAAGCACCCCGCTCCGTTTTGCACCGACTATGTCGGTTATTATTTTATCTCCGACAAGCGCTGTTGTCTCACATGTGCCGCCGTATTTTTCCATAGCGAGCCTTATCGTTTTTCTGCTCGGCTTTCCGCTTTTCCAGAAATGAGCGACACCGAGAGGGTCACAATATTTTTTAACACGCTCTTCTCCGTTATTTGATACCACGACGAGCGAAACGCCGTGTTCGGAAAGGTCACGCACCCATTCTTTTACCCTGTCATCCGGCACTTCATTTTCATATTTTGCTATCGTGTTATCAAGGTCCGATATGAGAACCTTTATATTTATTGCCTCAAGAAGCTCGCCCGTCAGCTCGTAAATGCTTTCGATTTTCATGTCGGGCTTAAACCGTGACAGCATCACAGACCTCCGCATACAACAAGGATTTTTATAATATATTTACTATAACACATAAAACGCATTTGAGCAAGGGAGATTCTTATGAACATATATATGATTTATTCCGCAAAAGAACAAATCGCAAAAAATTCAAAGCTGCTTTGCGGCATTCATTCTTATGTCGCACACGGAAACACGGTAATGTCCGAAAAGCTCCCTTCCGACCTTTGCGGAAACATCATGGTCATATCTGCCCAGAATGCCGGCGAGCACATATCACCTGCCGTTTACGACGAATGCCGAAAACGAAAGTTCACGTCGGTTTTCCTCGATGCGGAAGAGCCGTGTAAAAATAACATAAGGGCATTTTGCGAAATTTCCGAATCTCTTTCACGGCGAGGGCTTCGGGTGTTCTGCCCCATCGCCTTTGAAGAGTTCTGCCCTCAGGCAATACCGGTTGCGGATACATGCATTTCAGGCGGAGTTTTGTCTGAATACCTCAAGTCGCTTATCGTCGGTAGAAAAAGACTTGCACTCTCGCTTCCGAGAATGTGCGCAAGCTTTCCCATGCCGCCGGAAGACTCCTGCGGAAATGCCCTCTCCCCAAGAGAGCTGTCAAGGCTTCGGGACATGCACGATGCGGAGGTTTTCTTTTCTCCGGCTATGCTTTTAAACTACTTTATATATTCGCCTTCTCCCCGTGATGCCGGCTTCGTGCTTTTTGATGACAGTCACACGGTAACGGAAAAGCTGAGACTTGCAAAAAAGCTCGGAGTTTCCGATGTTTTTCTCAGATACTGCGAGCTTTCAGATATTGCAGACGATATTTGGTTTTAGTCGTTTTGGGAAAGCTGCTTACAAAGCTCTTCATCGGGATTTACATATGCTGTATAGTAGTTTGTGTAAATAACCTTTCCCGGTGCCGCTCCCTGCGGCTTCTTGACATGGCGCACCTGCGTATAGTCAACCGGAACATTTTCCGAATCCTTTGCACGCGAATAATACGCCGCAATCTGTGCCGCCTCTGTTATCGTTCTGTCGGGAAGCTCACGACCGGAGCTTTCGACTATAACATGAGAGCCGGGGATATTCTTCGTATGCAGCCACAAATCGCCCTTCATGGCACTCTTTAACGTGAGTGCATCATTTTGCTTATTGTTTCTTCCGGCATATATAACAAACCCGTCACTCGAAACAAAGCGGTACGGGCGAAGCGCTGTTTTCTTTGCACCTTTTTTGTCTCCCGACTTGTCTGCATATCCCGTTTCACGAAGCTCCTCACGTATCTCCGCGAGGTCTGCTTCACACTCTGCCTTTTCGATGCTTTCGATTACGCTTTCGAGATACTCAAGCTCTTCCTCTCCTGCTGCAAGCTGTTCCGTTATATACCTTTCCGCATTTTTCATCCTTCGGTATTCACGGAAAAGCTTCTCTGCGTTTTCCTGCGGTGTATACCTCGGGTCAAGCTTTATTGTAACCTCTTCGCAATTCTTGAAATAGTTCTGTGTTTCAAACGAGGTCATGCCCTTTTCCAGCCGGTAAATGTTGGCGGAAATCAGCTCGGCACGCACACGCAGCTCCTCGCGGTCAATTGATTTTTTGAGTTCTTCGCGCTGAACGGCAAGCTTTCTGGCAGTACGGGCATGTGCGGTTTTTACAACCTGCAAAATACCGTGGGAACGATTTTTCATGCTCTCACGGGCTTCTCTTGTTTCGTAAAAATCTGCAAGTGTTTCGGAAAGGCTTTCTCGCACCTCCGTTTGCATGCAGTTTTCATACTGCGTTATCGGGATATATGAAAATTCATACGGATGCTTATTATCATAAACTATACACGGGGCAGAGTCCGTATTACAGATTTCGTATATCGCCGATGCCATTTTTTCACACTGTGCCATGGAAAGCTCAGACATGTGCCGTGAAACCTCTCCGCATGCTCTGTACGCTATTTCCCGACAGACAAGAGGCGAAAAACCCATAAACGTTGAAATAATCCACTTATCGCAGAGAATTTCTTCCTTCTGTGCGCATACAATATCAAAAAGCTCAGCACGCGTATAGCCCGACGGGTCAAGCTTTTCCTGCTTTGGCGGAAGTGTATAGAAAAGCCCGGGCAGAACCTGACGTTTTTCGCTCATGTCAATATCTACACGCTTTAGACACTCTATGACTCTGTCCTCGGCATCTCGCAGTATTATGTTTGAATGGCGACCCATAAGCTCACATGTGAGAGTCCTCTCAGACGGAACACCCATCTCGTCATTTACTTCAAGCTTTATATCAATAATGCGCTCCATATGCGGTGCGCTCACCGATATGATGCGACCGTTTATGAGGTGCTTTCTCAAAAGCATGCAGAACATGGGCGCATTCGGCGGATTTTCTCTCGACCGCGAAGACAGGTGAACGCGCGGAAAGCTCGCATTTGCAGATATAATAAGCTTCTTACCCTTCACATTGGGACTTCTCAGCGCAATAACTATATCATCACGCAAGGGCTCGTGGATTTTATCCACACGCGCCCCCGAAAGAACTGTATCAAGCTCACGTGCAAGCCGTGATATATATATTGCATCAAGTGCCATACCTTTGCGCTCCTATACCGTAAAAAACTTTGTGCAGCTGACGTCCGACTTCGCAATAGTGACAAAAGCTTTCGGAAAGCTTTCTTTTATGATTTCGCATATTCTCGGGCAAACTACATCCTCGGTAGCAAAATGACCTGCGTCAATTGCGTTTATCTGAAGCTCTTTTGCCTCAAGAAACTGATTGTGCTTTATGTCCGCAGTTACTACCGTATCGCAACCGAGCAAGTGTGCTTTTTTTATATAATCTCCGCACGAGCCGCCGCCTACGGCAACCCTCAGGACAGGTCTTTTTGCATCGTGATACCGCACACCGTCGGTATCAAGCGCATGGCAGACCTTGCCCAGAAACTCATCGAGCGAAAGCTCTCCGGAAAGCGAACCGTAGCGACCGCCGCCGACCGTTTCGTCCTCCATGGGTTCAACAATGCCTTCCGTCGCAATGCCGAGAGCTTCGGCAAGAGCATCGTTAACGCCGCCTTTTGCACTGTCAAGATTTGTGTGCATGCATATGGCAGAAATTCCGTTTTCAATAAGCTTCAGAACAAGAGCACCAGTAACGTCACAGTCTGTAACGGTGCTTCTGCTTCCGAAAATAATCGGATGGTGCGAGACTATAAGCCTTGCCCCCGTTTGTATCGCTTCATCAATTACGTCTCCCGTTATGTCAAGGGCGACGATTATTTTGTCTGCCGGGCTTTCTTTGTGCCCGACGATAAATCCGACGTTGTCATAATCCGCCGCAAGATGGACCGGTGCGACCTTTTCAAGGGCTTTCAGTATGTCAACTACCTTTATCACAGCTTATCCCTCATTTCCGTAAGTGATAAAATATCTTCTCCGTACCGCTTCTTTTCCTCTTCGCATACTTTTCCGGCATCACTCTTCATTTCAAGCTCATAGTTAAGCCGTGAAAGTACACGGTCGGTATATTCTTTTGCAAGCTCCTTGCCCAAAGCATTACGGCTTATGTATTTCTCGTACGGTTCAAACGTGATATCCCCCGAAAAACGTGCCGATATTACACAGTACATGTGTCTTCCCTCTCGGACAAAGCTCTCATCAAATATATAAAAGCCCTCACGGTAGAGATATTCTCTCAGCACCTCCGAGCGTGTCATGGGCTGAAGCACAAGCGTGGACCCATCCTTTGTCCACGGGGCACGCTCTATAATATCGGCAATCGTCTCTCCGCCCATTCCTGCAATAACAACGCAGTCATGCCGTGAGATCCCATCAAGACCGTCTGTCAGAACGGTTTTTATCCTGTCGCAAAGCCCTGCCGACGCTATTGCCTTTTCGGCATTATCGAGCGGACCGCGGTTTATGTCGCTTGCCGTTATTCTTTTTGCTATATTGTTTTTTGCCGCATATATCGAAATATAGCCGTGGTCACAGCCGCAATCCACGAGTGTTTCACACCGAGGTATTGACTGTGCAACACGCAAAAGGCGCGCTCCGAGCGTTTTTTCCACCGCAGGCATCTCCTTTATATGAAAAGTGCGCGTCCGCAGACGCGCAAGCCTTCATGCTTAAATTACTTGTTTTCGAGATGGTTGTTGAGCTTTTCGAGAAGAGCGTCAACGTCCACACCGTGTACTGCACAAGCCTGTTCGAGAGTCTCGCCTCTGGCGGACGGGCAACCGAGACAGTGCATGCCGATTTCAAAGAAATAGGGAGCAGTAGTAACGTCGATATCAAGAATGTCACCGATGATGGTGTCCTTTGTTATCTTTGCCACAGCGAAATCATCCTTTCACATTTTATATACTCATTATATAACTATGGCGTACTTTTTTCAAGTAGATTTTTCATTTTTATTCTTTTCAATTTCCGTGTGGAGAAAAGAAAGTGCATCATTGAGCGTTCCCACCCTGTCTATGAGACCTATGTCCACCGCTTCTTTTCCGTATATGACCGTTCCGACATCGGTTGCAAGCTCTCCGACCTTCAGCATATACTCTCGGAATTTTTCTGCGGAAATATTTGAGTGCCTTTCGACAAAGCTCGTTATTCTGTCCTGCACACGTTCAAAATAATTAAATGTCTGCGGTGCACCGACCACAACTCCGCTCATCCGCACCGGATGTATTGTGATTGCCGCAGTTTCCGCAATGATTGAATGCTTTGCCGCAACCGCAAGCGGAACGCCTATTGAATGTCCTCCGCCGAGAATTAGCGATGCCGTCGGCTTTGTCATGCCTGCTATAAGCTCTGCTATGGCAAGCCCTGCCTCGATATCTCCGCCGACGGTGTTGAGCATTATCAGAAGACCGTCCACATCCTCACGCTCTTCAACAGCGGCAAGCGTCGGGCATATATGCTCATATTTTGTTGTTTTTGTATCGCTTGAGAGTATGGTGTGACCCTCTATCTGACCGATTATTGTTATACAGTGAATGTTTCCGTATTTGCTCGTTGCAACTATCGAGCCGGTTTCTATCATTTCCTCACGGGTTTCTTTTTTGTTATCACTGCTGTCTGACATTGCATATTCCTCCGTAATATTTCTTACGGTAGTTTTAGCTTAAATGAAAATAAAAATACATTTCTTTTTTATTACATTGTTTTCTTTATATTCTTTTATATCTTCTTTGTCTTTTGACAAAGAAGCAAAACAAATTCAAGGGGGGATTTCGATTTCCCCCCTTGAAAAACCCCCTTAAACCGATTGGGGTCGCGACCCCAAGCCCCGGAGAGCTGTCCTGACTTCGTGAAGTAAAACGAAATCATTATTCTTCAACATCATCCTCAAACGAATAATCATTCAGTTCGTTAAAATCCAGAAATTCTGATAAGGTCATGTTGAAAGCAATAGCAATTTTATGCAGAGTTTTTACCCGAGGATTCTTTGTCAGTCCACGAACAATATTATCCAACGTGGATTGTTTTACATCACTCATAGCAGCAAGCTTATTTATTGCTATTCTTCTTTCTCTGCATAATTGTCTTATTCTTTCTATATATATTTTTGAATACTCCACAAACATCAACCCTTCAAAACAATCTTACCCATTTACGGGTTGATATAATCGTAATATATAAAAAGACAATAATTACCCGAATACGGGTTGACTTACAGAGAAAATTGTTTTATAATTTTTATACCCGAATATGGGTATTCGGGTATAAAAGTCCTTATTCTTTATCCAGTATGCCGAGTCTGAAGGCGTTATACTTCATGCGGTCAATGGTTTCACCGCACAAGCCCTCCTGCGTCAGATTGATTTTTTCCCGTGAACAAACTCCGTCCTTATGATACACACAAAGGCAATTATGACAGTTTACAATCATCGCTTTTTCTTTACTTTGAAGTCCCATACTCATAACAGCTTGGCTCCTTAAATAAAAAATGCATGACCTCTTGCGAAGCCATGCACGAAAAACGCAGTGACTTCGAATCGGTTCATTGTCGCCAAACAATTACAACTTCATGCAGGCACGCCTGTAGAAGACAGAAGAAAACGAAGTGTGCGTTTTTTCACATTCTATTCTTCAATCTTTTACAGACAATTATACCTGCAAAAATACCAATTCAGGATATTATTAAGTTGTAATTATTTGGCACTATCATCTTAACACATAATTTCAGAAAATACAAGAGATTCTTCGACTGCGGACTTCGTCCTCCGCTCAGAATGACAAAAAAAGGGGGGGCGGACACTGCGTGACCAATGCTGTCATCCTGAGTGAAGCGAAGCGGAATCGAAGGATCCCCCACGGGTGAGGAACACACTCCGCCACGCCTCCTCTCACAAAAAAGGCTTCCCCTCAAAGGGAAGCCTTTTTACTTTTTATCCGAAAAAATACTCCTTTGTATTGGTGTAGCAAATGTCTCGCACCATTCTTCCGAGAAGCTCCATATCATTGGGTGCTTCGCCGTTTTCTGCCCACGTTCCTATGATGCTGCACACAATTCGTCTGAAATACTCATGCCTTGTGTAGCTTAAAAAGCTTCTGGAGTCTGTGAGCATACCTATAAACTTTGAGAAGAGCGTCATGCTTGCGCACGCCTTCATGTGTTTTTCCATTCCGTCGATATGGTCATTAAGCCACCACGCCGAGCCTATCTGAATCTTTCCTGCGATTCCGTGACCGTTAAAGCATGTTGCAAGAGCCATAAGTGCCTCGTTGTGCGCCGGGTTAAGGCTGTAAAGCACAGTTTTCGGGAGCTTATCCTCACGCTCAAGCATATCGAGCAGACTTATCACCGGCTCAACTACGCTTACATCGCTCATTGTGTCAAAGCCCATATCAACACCGAGCTTTTCAAATGCCGCCGTGTTATTATCACGCAAAACGGCTATATGAAGCTGCATGACAAGCTTATGCTCATAATACCTTTTTGCAAGGTGAACAAAAAGCGTTGAATAGAACACGTCAATCTGTTCTGCCGTCAGCTTTCTTCCCTCAAGCTTTGCACGGAAAACAGCATCTGCGCACGCTTCGTCCGGCTCGCAGAACTTAACCATGTTCAATGAATGGTCAGCGCTTTTGCACCCTCTTGCAACAAAGAAGTCAAGTCTTTCATCAAGAGCACGCACAAGCTCGCTGTATGTATTTATCTCATACCCGACAACCGCCGAAAGCTTTTTAATGTAACCGCAAAACTCGGGGCGCCAGATATTGAGCGCACGCTCGGGACGGTAGGACGGAACAACCCTGACATCAAAGCTTTCGTCCTTTTCAATAATTTCGTGGTATGCAAGGTCGTCACAGGGGTCATCCGTCGTGCCTATGAGTTCAACATTTGAACGCCTGATAAGACCCCGTGCTCCGAATTCCGGCTTTTTGAGCAGCTCGTTGCATTTTTCCCATATTCTCTCCGCATTCTCGGGGCAGAGCAGGTCGTTTATTCCGAAATAACGTCGAAGCTCGAGATGCGTCCAGTGATACAGTGGGTTTCCGACGCAGTACGGCATAACCTCTGCCCATTTCATAAACTTTTCCTTGTCCGTTGCATCGCCCGTTATGTACCTTTCGTCAACCCCGAAGCCGCGCATTATACGCCACTTGTAATGGTCACCGCCAAGCCATACCTCGGTAATGCTTGAATAGTGCTTATCCTCGGCGATTTCCCGTGGATTTAAGTGACAATGATAATCTATTATCGGAGTTTTTTCCGCAATGCCGTGATAAAGCTTTTTGGCAGTTTTATTCTTCAAAAGAAAGTCTTTGTCCATGAATTTGCGCATATTTTATTCTCCTATCAATTTTGTACTACAATAATATATCCACACCATTTCATTGTCAAGCTTTTTGCGAATATTTGATTTACTTTCGCCCTGTTATTTGCTATAATAAGGTATATCACCTGAAAGGAACTGTTAAAATGGCAAACGGACACAGACAAAGACTTCGTGTACGTTTTCAGGAGGAAAACATTGACACAATTCCTGAATATATTGTCGCCGAAAGGATTCTCCACGGCGTTATTTCTCAGACCGATACCTGTGATACGGGTCGGTCGCTCATCAAAAACTTCGGAAGTCTTGCAAGCGCAATAGATGCGCCGCTATCTAAGCTCACAAAAATCCACGGTATCGGCAGGGTTTCTGCGAAATTTTTCAAGCTCATTCCCCTGTTCTACAAAAAATACATACTGAGCAAGGAAGCAAAAGCCCCTGTTTTTGCAGATTCATGTGATGTAGTCAATTTTCTGCTCGAAAGATTTCGCGACTGCAATGACGAAATCATCGTTCTTCTCTGTCTTGACCCTAACGGCACATTGCTTAAATGCAAGCAGGTATGTGACGGGCCTCTGCTTGATTCGGACGACACTATCCGCTCCATTGTCGAGCTCGCCATAAACGTCAATGCGGTGCGTGTCATAACGGCAAGCAACCAGAAGGACGGATTTCCTTCCACCTTCAGAAACAGAACAGCCGTACGTACTCTGTATAACACTCTGGAGCTTTCGGGCATACACCTTGATGACCATTTCATCATTTCAGAGCGCGGATGTGAATCACTCTGCGAAAGAAGTATGATTCCCAAAATAGAATATTTGAAGCCGTGAACAGCAAAAGCCGTTCACGGTTTTTTGTAACCCAATCCTCTTTCGCCGCATAAGGTAAAAATGAGAACATACACATAAAGGAGCGATAGTACATGAACGGTATATGCCGTCTTTGTGATATGAACAGCGGAGAAACCGGGGAGATTGCGGAAATATCTCATTCCTGCAAAATTCGTCAGAGGCTTAGTGATTTGGGTTTTATATGCGGTACAAAAATAGAATGTCTCACAAAGAGTCCGCTCGGAGACCCGACGGCGTTTCTTGTGCGCGGAACCGTAATTGCTCTGCGCCGTGAGGACTCCCGATTCGTAAAGGTTCGGGTGATTTAATATGGGACTTACAAGAAGCTCGGTTGGTAAAAACGCGCAGGACTCAAGGCTTTCGATACACAGGAAACGCCCCGATGACCTTGTTGTGGCTCTCGCCGGAAATCCAAACGTCGGAAAAACCACTGTGTTCAACGCACTTACAGGAATGCGCCAGCATACCGGTAACTGGCCCGGCAAAACCGTCACCAATGCGCAAGGGTACTGTGAGTATGACGGTCGGGGATTTGTACTTGTCGATATCCCGGGTACATACTCCCTCTCGGCACGCTCTGCAGAAGAAGAGGTTGCCCGTGATTTTCTGTGCTCCGACACTCCCGATGCAGTTGTTGTCGTCTGCGACGCAACATGTCTTGAGCGAAATCTCATACTTGTTCTGCAAACACTCCAAATTACAAAGCGCGCTGTAGTGTGCGTAAATCTTATGGATGAGGCAAAAAAGCGCGGCATTGAGCTTGATCTTGAAGCACTGAGAAGTGAGCTTGGTGTCCCGGTTGTCTGCACTGAAGCACGCCGCAAAAAAGGGCTTTCAGACTTGCTTTCAAAAATCAAGGAGGTTGCATCCCTGCCGCCTGAAAATAACAGCTTTCCATCTTTCGTTTCTTCGGAGGAGATAGTCGCAGAGGCAGAAAGAATATATAATATGTGTGTCAAAACCTCCGATTGCGGATACACCGAAAAGGCACGGAAATTTGACAGACTTCTCACAAGCCGAATCACAGGCTTTCCGATTATGCTGGTCATGCTTGCAATTATATTCTGGATAACCATAGAGGGTGCCAACCTGCCGTCGTCCTTGCTTTCTCAATTTTTATTCCGTCTTGAGATGCCTCTGTATGATTTTCTTGTTGCAGTAAATTTACCTCACGCACTCTCGGAAGCCATTACTTTCGGGATATACCGTGTTCTTGCATGGGTCGTATCCGTGATGCTTCCCCCTATGGCAATCTTTTTCCCGTTGTTTACTTTACTTGAAGACCTCGGATTTCTGCCGAGAATCGCATTTAATCTCGACCGTATATTCAAAAAATGCAATGCATGCGGAAAACAAAGCCTTACCATGTGTATGGGCTTTGGATGTAATGCCGCCGGTGTTGTGGGTTGCAGAATTATAGACTCTCCGAGAGAACGACTGATTGCAATTATAACAAACAGCCTTGTTCCGTGTAACGGAAGGTTTCCGGCACTGATAACGCTTATTACAATATTTTTCATCGGAGCAGGAGGCGGCATATCAAGCTCAATAACCTCTGCCGCACTTCTTACCCTTCTGATATTGCTTGGAATTCTCGCAACCTTTGCGGCCTCACGGCTTTTGTCATCAACTATTCTGCGAGGGCTGCCGTCCTCCTTTGCGCTTGAGCTTCCGCCGTACCGCCGTCCGCAGATAGGCAAGGTGATTGTCCGCTCGGTCTTTGACCGCACGCTCTTTGTACTCGGTCGTGCAGTTTCCGTCGCCGCCCCTGCCGGACTCATAATATGGATTATGGCAAATATCACATACGACGGACAGACACTTCTCGCCATATCATCCTCCGCCCTTGACCCTATAGCCCGTGTAATGGGGCTTGACGGAGTTATTCTCATGGCGTTTATTCTCGGCTTCCCTGCTAATGAAATTGTGATTCCGATTATAATCATGGCGTATACTGCAGGGGGCGCACTTACGGAGATGAACGATATAAGCTCACTTTCTGCCCTGCTCATTCAAAATGGGTGGACGTGGATGACAGCAGTCAGCACCATGCTCTTTTCGCTGATGCATTGGCCCTGCTCGACAACTCTCATGACAATAAAAAAAGAAACTCAAAGTCTGAAGTGGACAGCTGTTGCTTTTCTCACCCCGACGGTAATGGGAATCGCCGCATGCATAATATTCAATCTCATTTTAAAACTCTTCATATAAAACACGCCGTGACGGAAATTTCCGTCACGGCGTGTTTTATTCAACCCCGTTATTCTTTAAAATTTCTTCCATCTGGCGGACACGGGCATCCCATGAACAAGACCGTGCATGCTCTATCCTAAGCTCGGTTTTTGAGCTGTCGGGTTCAACCATTGCCTCTTCGCACTTCTCAAGAAATTCTTCTGCCCCGTGAGCTATATATACGGAATCCGAATATATGAGCACCTGTTCGGGCTGAGGAGTGCTGACAACAGGCTTTCCCGTTGCAAGGTATTCATAGAACTTAAGCGGACTTACATCACGCGAAAGGTTTCCGTCCCTGAATACGTTAAGGCACACGTCAAAGCATTTGATATATGCCGGAAGGTCATCATACTTCTTCATGCCGAGGAAGTGAATATTGGGATATTGCTTGAGATAATCAAGATTTACCCCCGGCAGAGGCTTTCCTATCAGCACAACGGACCAGTCGGGGCGCATCTTTGCTATATGCTCTATCTTGTCATAGTCGATACATTCCTGAAGCATGCCGACAAATCCGACTATCGGATGCTTTATGTCTTTGATATCGTCGGGAGCTTCAAACTGTTCGTTTGCCGCGCGGTTGAAATGCTCAAAATTGACACCGTTGGGAAGCATTACCGCATTTTTGTTGTACGCGGAAAGCGTATCGTAAAGACCTGCCGCCGTCGCAAAAACGGTGTTTGCCTGCTCTGCAAGATTTTTTTCGAGGGTGTTTACAACTTCTTCGTTTATAAAACCCTTATATGCGCTGTGTCTGTCCACACAGTCGTACACAAGTGCGCTGTGAGGTATGTACGGCGCGGCATCTGCCGATGTCGGAGAATAGCACCACAGTATCGGATTTTCAAAGCCGTGAAGCTTCATTTTTTTGCGGACGAACCGCGCGAGCCTCTTCTGATTTATCTTATTTATGAGTCTGTTCTTGTTAAAGAACGGAAGAACGGGAGGCGTTGCATACACCGTAATGTTGTCACGGACATGCTCACCGGGCTTTCTGTACATAAAAAGTCTTTTCCACGCATTTTTATCCTTGAGCGGTGCGATATATGTCACCGGCGGATCAAAATAAAGGATTTCGTCTGCGGATATTCTGTTCATAACGTGCTGTTTGCGTGTCGGGAACGGGTGGTAACAGCTGGTTGAAAGACATACTATCTTATTCATGGTTTTCCTTCTTTCTCTTAATCAAAAAAGCTACGAAGCTGATTCATGTTTTCCTTTTCGTTTTCGCGCATTTCAATGCAGGCACGCTTCATACTCTCGCCATATTCGCCGTCGCTCATGGTTCTGTCTATAAAACCGCAGAGAGCATCCGCCGTGCAATCATCATACAGAACGCACATTTCTCTTCCTATATAATTCATAAACCCCGTGACCTTGTGGTCATAAGCTATGCCTATTGTGGCAACTCCCTGCCCTGCACCGAAAACAAGCGCGTGCAGTCGCATTGCCATAATGACACGCATTTTTGCGAGGATTCCTATTACGGTATGAACGTCATATTCTCTGCGGATAATAACACACTGCGCCGAAATTGCATCGCTGACACGCTCCGCTATCGCAAGGTCCTTTTTTCTTTCCATCGGAATCAGCGTTATTTTCAGCCCGTACTTTTCAGCCGCATAATCTGCCGCCCTTGCAATGTGCTCTATCTTTTTATCAATGTCCTTCCAGTTTCTTATCGCGAGACACAGATAATCGGAATCCGCATCTATCCCCTCTGCCGCAAGAGCATCTGAAACCTCTCTGTCCTTTGCCGGAGTTATTCCGAGGGTGGGGTCAGCCGCAAGGCGCATGTTCGGTTTCTTTACTCCCATCGAAAGAAGCTCATTGTATGAATCCGGATCACGCAGGGTAATGCAGTCCGCAGTTTTATCAATGATCCGTGCCGCAAGCCTTCTGTTTATCTTCCGTCTTACGGGACCTATTCCGCAGCCGTACATCATGACTTTACAGCCGCACATACGGGCAGCAAGAAGCGTAAACAGATAAAAATACAATGACCGGCTTGACGTCGAATCCTGAATAAGGCTTCCGCCGCCGTTAATATACAGATGCGAGCGTGCAAGCTCACGAAACATTCCGAAAACATTGAATGTGTATATTGAACGTACACGGTAACGAAGCTTTGTCTGTTCTGGATTTTTTGACATAACGCAAATCTTTGTGTCGTCACAAACCTCGGTGATTTCACGGATAACAGCCTTCAGTATGGCATCATCGCCTGCATTGCCGCGACCGTAAGAGCCGCAGACGACCACACGTTTTTTCTTATCCGATGCGCCTTCGCACATTTTAAGTACCTTGCCGTAAATATCAAGCTGTGTGGAAACCATTGCGTCAAAGGAATACTTTTCGCTTGACTTTTCAAACAAGCGCTCTGCCATCTGACGGCGTGCATCAGGATTTTCGTAAAGATAGCGCAAATGCCCTGCAAGTGCGGAAACGTCCCCTACATCAAACAGCAGACCGTCAACTCCGTCATCTATTATCTCCGGCATTGCACCAACCGCGGTTGAGACCATGGTGCATTTTGCTCTTGCAGACTCAAGAATGCTGTACGGAAAACCTTCACTGACAGATGAAATCACACTTATATCAACAGCGCCGAGGAAGGAATCCATATCGTCTATCCAGCCTGCAAACACCACACGGTCTCCTATGCCAAGCTCTGCAACAAGCTCACGGAGCATTTCCGCCTGCTCACCGTCTCCGCCGAGGACGAGATACATCTCGGGACAGACCTTTGCGATTTGCGCCACTGCGCGGACTGCCGTGGCTATATCCTTTACCGGATGAAAACGGGCGGCAATGCCACATACAACAGTGTTCTCTGTAGATTTTATGCCAAGACGGGACAAATACTCTTCGCGGGAAATGCGAGGTGTTATGTCCAGGTCAAAATCGATTCCGTTGTTTAATGTGAAAAGCTTGTACGGGTCAAAGCCTCGCTCTGTAAGAAGCTCGGAAAATGCGCGTGTAACCCCGATATAACCGTCAAGAAAGCGAAGTGCGACGGTATTGAGAAGTCCGTTTGTGAGAGCCTTTAAGATGCTTCCCATATAATCGAGCCGATAATCGCTGTGGACAGTAGTTATAACAGGGACCTTTACAAATCGTTTTATTGCCGATGCCATTACGTTTGCCTTTGCACCGTGGCAATGAACAATATCATACCCGTCACACAAAATTTCTTTAATTTCAAGAAGGTCCTTTAACGGATTTCTGTTATGCACAACACGGGTGTTTATTCCCATTTTTCTGGCATCGTCGGCGAATTCTCCTTCACGGAGACTGACAAGCAACACCTCGTTGCTCTCGGAAAGCTTGGAAACAAGCGAAAGCACGTGCGTTTTTGCGCCGCCGACATCTCCGCCGCCTATCATGTGAACAATTTTCATATTTACTCCTGATGCAAAAATTTTTAGCAAAAAACAGTTGTTATATTTTTACACATATTATATAATAGAATAAGTAATCGGTCAAGCATACATACAACGAAAGGAATTTAAAACCATGAAAATTGTAAATGAAAAGGGAAAACTCTTCGGAATCATCAATGTCATCGACCTTGTGATTCTTCTCGTCATCGCTCTCGTTGCCGTTGCAGCGGTATACAAGTTTGCGGCTCCTGCGGCAAGCAACGTAATCACTCCGAAAGCAGATATGACTGTCACCATGCGCGTCCGAGGTGCGATGGACTATCTTGAAAATGAGGTGCTTAAGCTTGAGCCGGGCGCAAGGCTTGTAGCAGGCAGTGACTACATCGCAGATGCAAAGGTTGTTTCGGTCGAGAGCGTTCCTTATCTCTCCGCAGGCACAACCGATGAGGGTAAGTTTGTCACATCCGAAGATCCGCAGAAGTGCGACCTCATTATCACCGTAAAATCCAAACAGTCAAAGACCGACCCGATTCTCAAAATCGGAACTCAGGAAGTCCGTATAGGTCGTGGCTTTATATTCAAGACCCAGACCGTAGAAGTTAATGCAATTATTGAAACGGTGGAATTTGATGGATAACATGATTCGCAATTGCTTTATTGCGCGGCTGATATCGTTTTTTGCGGTAGCTTTTCCGGGAAGTATCCCCGGCAGAGTTGTTGCTTTTTGCTCACGCACATACCATGACAGTGTTACACGCCGTGCAGTTGTTGCTTTCTTTTCGGCATCACCTAAAATTGTATATTCAAAGCTGTATAAGTTGCTTCTTTCGCTCAATACTTCACTTTCAAAGCTTGGCAAGGCTCTTGCCCCCGTGGTCGCCTCAAGTTTTATTCTGCGCTCTTTCCGTGCGGTTTCCTCCTCAAACCTCATTGAGCAAAGTCTCCTTTTCGGCTCTTTGAAGGCTCTCGGAATGAAGCGTTTGCTCATTGCGGCATTTGCGCTTTACCTGCCGCTTGATGTGTTTATTCGTGATGTGCTGAAAATCAGCCTTCTCTCCTCGGTGTGGGATGAAGCGTTCATGCTTTTCTGTGTGGCATATATTATTTTCCGCATCTGCATAGCGGGGGAAATCAAAAAACCGCGCATAACTCCTGTTGACATGCCGCTTCTGTTTTTTACGGCTATCGGTCTTTTGCTCATGGCAATTGTTTCTCCGAAAATCGGTCCTGCCGTTGCCGGTTACCGTGCGGTATGCCAGTTCATGCTTTGGTTCTTTGTTCTCACCCGTCTTATAGAAGATGACAAGGATTTCAAAACGCTGTACTTTACAGTGTGCGTTATGGCAACAGCCATTGCTCTGCACGGAATATACCAGTATATCGTCAAGGCGCCTATGCCGGCGCAATGGGTTGCCCAGGCAGAGGTCGGAGTGAGAACGAGGGTCTATTCCATTATCGGAAGCCCCAATGTTATGGGCGCTTTCCTTGTAATGACCGCTCCAATGATTGCAGCATGCGCATATTACGCCGAAAAGCTTTGGGTTAAATGCCTTATGTGGGGTATAACATGTCTTTTGTGTCTCGCAACGCTTTTCACGTTCTCACGCGGCGCATGGTTCGGGCTCACGGTCGCAGTCGTGATTTTTTCGCTTCTTGTTGACAGAAAGCTTCTCGCTGTTGCCGCAGTGGGTATACTCGGTGTTATTTTCTGTGTGCCTGAAATTTCCAATAGAATCGCTTTTCTGTTTACCTCGGATTTTGCCGCGGCAAACTCTTCCGGGGGAAGAGGAGAGCGTTGGCAGATAGGTCTTTCGCTCTGGCGGCAGAACCGCCTGTTCGGCTTCGGTCTCGGCAGGTATGGCGGTGCAATAGCAATGCAGAATCAGGAAATAGAGAACATCGTGTATTATTACATGGATAACTACTATCTCAAAACCCTGACCGAAATGGGACTTATCGGCCTCATTTCATATGTATGGCTTCTGCTTCGCAATTTTCTCTGGTCGTGCAGAAGTGTATTTAAAACTCAGAAAAACAAAATGTCCTGTCTTATCAGCGGAATAATAGCAGGTCAGATTGGTGTACTTGCCCATTCGTATTTTGAAAACATTTTTGAAGTTCCCTATATGAATGCATACTTCTGGGGACTTTCGGCGGCGGTAATGTATCTTGGATATCTTCGCCGCAGAAAAAACGACAAGGCATAATAATATAATGTACAAAGAGCATCAACCGCTAAGGTTGATGCTCTTTAATCGTTTTTTTCGCTCGTTGCCTTCTCAAGCTTCGAATCCTTCCATTTCTGAATATAAAAACAACACACCCGAAGGGGTGTGTTGTTTTTATGGTCGAGATGACAGGATTCGAACCTGTAGCCGCAAGCGATGCAAGCATCGCCTACGGCAAAGCGGCGGATGCCCCCACTCGCTCGCCTTTATTTGCCTTGGGCAAATAAAGAGCAACCGCTCGGGGATGGCGATGCAGGATGCCGCAGGTTCGTTTTTACGAATTGAAAAAGAAAGAGGTAGACACAGCGTCTACCTCTTTCTTGGTCGAGATGACAGGATTCGAACCTGCGGCCTCTGCGTCCCGAACGCAGCGCTCTACCAAGCTGAGCCACATCTCGAAGCGAACTATTTAATTATACGTATGAAATGGTATTTTGTCAAGAGTTTTTAACCAAATTTTTATTATTTCTTTCTTCTGCAGAAAGATATTCTCCCACCCTCTTGCGGTTTTTAATAATTTGTGATAGTATACATTAGAATATTTCGAAAAGAGGTATCCTTGTGCAAAACAAAACAAATAAGCTTTTTACAAACCGTTGGTTCATTGCCGTTGCGGCACTTCTCTGCTGTGCGTTATGGGGAAGCGCTACCCCGTTCATTAAAATCGGATATGAGCTCATTCTTCCCGAGCGAAACGTCCCGTCCACCATTTTGTTTGCAGGGCTTCGCTTCATGCTCGCAGGCGTGCTTACGATCATTATTTACAGTGTTGCGCGCAAAAGATTTCTGTTTCCTCAGAAGAAAAACTGGGGCAAGGTTTTACATATAAGTCTTTTTCAGACTGTTCTGCAGTACTTCTTCTTTTACATCGGACTTGCCAACACCTCGGGAGTAAAAGGAACTGTCATCAGCGGATGCAATGTTTTTTGCTCTATCCTTATTGCAAGTCTCCTCTTTAAGCAGGAAAAGCTTACGCTCAAAAAGATTATTGCATGTATTGCAGGCTTTGCCGGAATCGTTATCATCAACATGAACGGACTTGATTTTAACATGAATTTTCTCGGGGACGGATTCGTATTTTTCTCTACGGTGTGCTACGGAATGTCCTCTACCCTCATCAAGATTTATTCAAAAGACGAAGACCCTGTTGTCATAAGCGGATATCAGTTTGCTGTCGGCGGTCTTTTCATGGCAATCGTAGCCTTTATCATGGGCGGCCATATTGAGCTTTGGGGACTTGCCTCTGTCGGCGTACTTGTCTACCTTGCCTTCCTTTCTGCGATCGCGTATTCGCTCTGGGGTGTGCTGCTTAAATACAATCCCGTCTCAAAGGTCACCGTATACAGCTTTATGATACCGGTTTTCGGAGTTCTTCTCTCGGCGCTGATGCTCACCGAACAAAGCAATGTATCGGCGATAAACCTTGTAATCACGCTTATTCTGATTTGCACCGGAATCATGCTTCTCAACTATAAAAAAAGTAACGAGTAAAACTTTTTACCTCCTTTTGCCATCTAAAAAGCAGAAGGAGGTTTTTATTATGAAACGTTATTTGTTTGTTATACTCACAGCCCTTATTCTTCTTTGTTCGTCGTGCCGGGAGGTGTACGAGCCCGGATATGAAGCATATCCCGACCGTATAGTACGCATAGACGGAAGGCTGTACTACGACAGCGGACATTCCGCCAAGAGCTTCGAGCCGCGTTGCGGAACTTACGACGGTAAGGTGAAGAGAAGTGTTGCTGACGGCGAGATACCTTCCCGTGATGATACCTCAAACTTTCAGGGTGAGCACGGCTATCAGCATTTTTCAGAAACCCAAAAGCTTGTTAATATAAACGGAAACTGGGTGATATTTGAAAGATACTACGACTGGGGTATTGATATAAATGTTGAAAAAGCAAGCCCCGAAAGTATAACGCTGTCAATAGTGCAAAGCGGAGGAAATGTTACGGGTGAGCTTTCTACCGGCGAATGGTATGACGTTGAATATCACGACGGTCATCAATGGAGAAGCGTAAAATCAGAAGCAGAAGGCCGTGACACCGTGTGGCACTGTATTGCATATTCAATCCCCAAAAACGGAGAATGTATTGTTAAAGCAGATTTCACAACGCTCTTCGGCAAGCTTTCTGACGGTGGATACAGAATTGCGAAAAAGGTTCAGGATTTACGCTCTGCCGGAGATTATGACGAGATGACGGTATATGCGTATTTCACACTGCAGGATACAACCGTCGGAGAAAAAATTACACTTGCGCACTTTCTGGGTGCAGAGGCTGCGAAGACGAAAACCGTTTCACTCAGCTGTAATTCTGCTTCTGTCGAGGCTGATTCGGAAGAATTTTTAAAGCTTGCGGACAGCATTATCCTGACAGATATCAAAAACGAATCCATGGCAAAGGAGGAAGGAGACCGTATTTTTCTTCCTGACGGTATATACATAACTGCCGGAGATATAACGTCATGTGCATTTATTTCCGACGACTGTACGGTTGACAGATACAGCCGTTATATGAGCAGACTGCCCGTCGCAGATTACAGCATTTCAGAAGCTGACCTTGAAAGATTGTATAAATTCTTTGAAAAGCTCCCGAAAGTATGATACAATGAGTTATACATTTACACAAGGAGTAATATAAAATGCTTGAAGCCATACTTTTCGACCTTGACGGAACTCTTTTGCCCATGGATAACGACCTGTTTACAAAGGTGTATTTCGGATACCTTGCAGAAACCGCATCAAAATGGGGATACACCGACAAAGAAAAGCTTATTTCGGGTATATTGGCCGGAGTCAAATCAATGGTTAAAAACAACGGAACCAAGCCCAACGAACAAGCCTTTTGGGAAACCTTTTCCGCAGTAATCGGAAAAGACTGCTCGGATGATATTAAGCGCTTTGACTCTTTTTATGAAAACGAATTTGAAAAAGCGCGGGAAATAACAGGAGACGCATCGCGTGCCAAAGAGGCGGTTAATGCTGCGCACGAGAAAGCGAAGCATGTCATTCTCGCATCGAATCCAATTTTCCCACGGGTCGGCACAAAAACACGTCTTTCATGGGCAGGTCTTACCCCGGAGGATTTTGACTGGGTTACAGAATACTCAAACTCCTGCTTCTGTAAGCCCAATCCTGAATACTACCGTGATATTTTAAACCGCTTCGGACTCACTCCGTCAAATTGTCTTATGGTAGGAAACGACATGCAGGAGGACTTTGCTGCGGCAAGCTCCCTCGGCATCCCCTGCTTTATTGTTACCGACAATCTCATCAACCGTACAGATGAAGAGATAGCCTGTCCTCACGGCACTTATTCCGATATGATTGAATATATAAAATCTCTCAGAACTTGACAGAAATACCGATATAGTGTATACTGTATGGCAGTATTAAAGAAAGGACGGACATTTGAATATGGATTCGGATGACGGAGATTACCCCGCTAATACCGAAAGATATATTTATTTGTTTTATGAGGCGTACTTGCGTGCATTTATTGAAAAAGCACACAGGTGTGCCTTTTTGTGCTTCAAAAGAGTACGCATATGATCAAAAACAAAGGTAATATATAAAAGAGTATTAAGGAGAGTAATAAAAAAACATGGGTATATTGGAATATACTTTAATCATTGCCGTTCTCGTTATGCTTTCAGCATATTTTTCGGCAACGGAGACGGCTTTTTCATCAATCAACAAAACGCGTCTTAAAGCTATGGCAGAAAAGGGCAACAAAAGAGCACAGTCAACACTCAGCCTTGCCGAAAACTATGACAAGCTCATTTCAACCATCCTTATAGGCAACAACATAGTAAATATTGCCGCATCATCTATCGGTACGGTTATGTTCGTAAGCATATACGGCGACATTGGTGCTACAATCTCGACGGCGGTTATTACCGTTGTTGTGCTTATATTCGGCGAAATTACCCCGAAAAGCATCGCCAAGGACAGTCCCGAGCGTTTTGCCATGTTCTCAACCCCTGCCATACGTATGCTGATATGGGTTTTAACTCCGCTCAACTTCCTTTTCACGCAGTGGAAAAAGCTGATTTCAAAGATATTCAAATCTGAAGACAACACCAAAATGTCACAGGAAGAGCTTCTTATGATAGTTGAAGAGGTTGAGCAGGACGGCAGCCTCGACACTGACGAGGGTGAGCTTATCCGCAACGCTATTGAGTTTACGGAGCAGAAGGCCGAGGATATTCTTACGCACCGTGTTGACCTTGAGGGCTTCCCCTTCTCTGCAGAAAAGGCTGAAATCGCAGAGCTTTTTACAAAAACACAGTTTTCTCGCCTTCTCGTTTACGGAGAGAGTATCGACGATATAATCGGCATAGTTCACCTAAAGGACTTCTTTACGGCTGACGGCATCACCAAGAAAGCCCTCAAGGACATCATGACAAAGCCGGTGTTCATTCAGAAGTCAGAAAAGGTAAATGACATTCTCAAAATTCTCCAGCAGAACAAGTCTCATATTGCTGTCGTTATAGATGAATACGGCGGCACTCTCGGAATCGTTACCATGGAAGATATCTTAGAGGAGCTTGTCGGAGAGATATGGGATGAGCATGACGAGGTTGTTCTTGATTTTGAAAAAACAGGCAAGGACACATACAAGGTTGATTGCTCGGCAAACTTCGAGGACTTCTGTGAGGTATTCGAAATCGAAGCAGAAACAGAAAGCATCTCTGTCGGCGGTTGGGTAATGGAGCAGCTTGGAAAGATTCCCGAAAACGGTGAAAGCTTTGAGTTTGAAAACTTAAATATTACCATCACGGAAACCGACTCGCACCGTGTAACACAAATTACGGTTCTCAAAAAAGAAAAAGAACCGGAGACAGCATCGGCAGAATAAAGTCAGACAAAGCACTGTGGCAGAACAATCTGTCACAGTGCTTTTTGTATGTAAACGCTATGTTAAATTTATTGAAAATCTTGCCGAAACAATTTATAATTGCAGTGTAATATAAGAGAAAGAAAAAGATGAAAAGAAAGGAAATCAAAGGAATGGATATTTTTGATATTCTCACTATGGTCGGTGGTCTGTGCCTGTTCCTGTTCGGAATGGATGTTATGGGTCAGGCACTTGAACGCCGCGCAGGCGGAACGCTCCGCACACTTCTCGGCAAGCTCACTACAAACAAATTTGCAGGTCTTATTACCGGTCTTTGTGTAACTGCGGTTATACAAAGTTCATCCGCAACTACCGTTATGGTTGTCGGCTTTGTAAACTCTGCACTCATGACGCTCAAGCAGGCTATAAACGTTATTATGGGCGCAAACATCGGTACAACGGTAACTGCGTGGATTCTTTCGCTCGGCGGAATTGACGGCGATAATCTGTTTATACAGCTTTTAAAGCCAACATCGTTTACTCCCGTTCTCGCTCTTGTCGGCATCGTCATGACAATGTTCTGCAAAGGAAGTAAAACAAAGGACACGGGAACAATTCTTCTCGGCTTTGCAACACTTATGTTCGGCATGGATACAATGTCTGACGCGGTTTCGGGGCTTGCAGATGTCCCTGCGTTCCGCAATCTGTTCCTGCTCTTCAAAAACCCCATACTCGGAGTTGCGGCAGGTGCGGTTCTCACCGCTATTATTCAATCAAGCTCCGCATCCGTTGGTATTCTCCAGGCACTCGCTGCCACAGGTCAGGTTTCTCTGGGTGCCGCAATACCGATAATAATGGGTCAGAACATAGGCACATGCATTACTGCTATCCTTTCTTCATTCGGAACGAATAAAAACGCAAAGCGAGCAGCTCTTGTCCACCTTTCGTTCAATGTCATCGGAACAATTCTGTGCCTGTCGTTGTTCTGCATTGTAAAATACCCTTTCGCCCCTGTACTTCTGGATGAATCGGCACATTATGTAAGCATCGCAGTCGCACATTCCTTGTTCAATATATTCTGCACGCTTGTTCTCTTCCCGATGGGGGGAATACTCGAAAAACTTGTTGTAAGACTTGTTCCTGATGCAAAATCCAAAGAAGCTGTGGTCGAGCTTGACGAGCGATTGCTCGCCACCCCATCGCTTGCACTTGAAAGCTGTCACAATCTTGCAGTAGATATGGTTGATGCCGCATGTTACGCTCTGCGCGGAGGTATAAAATCCCTCAGAGACTACTCCGAAGAGCTTGCAGAAGCCGTCTGTGAAAACGAGGAGAGGACAGACCATTACGAAGATATTCTCAGTACATATCTTGTAAAGCTGAGCAGCCACCAAATTTCTGCCGCCGACAGTGCCGAAGCCGCAAAGCTCCTCCGACTTATAGGGGATTTTGAAAGAATTTCCGACCACGGCGTCAACATCCTTAAATCCGCAGAAGAAATGCGGGATAAAGAGCTTTCCTTTACGGAAGCAGCTCAAAAAGAGCTTGACGTTATACTTGATGCGGCAGGCGAGATACTCGCGCTTTCACGGCGCGCATATGTCGATAATGACCTTGAAGCCGCACTCTGTGTAGAACCGCTTGAACAGGTAATTGATATGCTCAAAGAGCATCTGCGCGCACGTCACATTGTTCGTTTGCAGCAGGGCAATTGTTCAATAGACGTCGGTTTTGTCTGGTCAGACCTTCTTACCAATATCGGAAGAACCTCAGACCACTGCTCGAATATTGCAGGCTGTGTAATTGATATGGCAAGCAACAACATGAACATTCACGAGTCACTAAGAGCATTCAGAAACGAAAGCCCCGAATTCCGTGCAAAGTTCAATGAATATGCAAAAAAATATGCAGTAGAATAAAAAAGTTTATGCCACAGCAATACAAATTGCTGTGGCATTTTTTGTTGTATGAAAACACCGCATTGGAAAATCCAATGCGGTGGCTGTTTTACAAGCTATATCTTACTTGTGGTCAACAGAGTACATGTGCTTGATAAGCTCAAGAACCTTGTTGGAGTAACCGATTTCGTTATCGTACCAGGAAACAACCTTTACGAATGTATCGGTAAGAGCGATACCTGCATCCTTATCAAAGATGGATGTGCGTGTGTCGCCGAGGAAGTCAGAGGAAACAACAGCTTCTTCTGTGTAACCGAGGATGCCCTTGAGCTCGCCCTCGCTCGCTGCCTTCATAGCTGCGCAGATTTCGTCATACTTAGCCGGCTTTGCGAGGTTGACAGTGAGGTCAACAACGGAAACGTCGAGAGTAGGAACACGCATGGACATACCTGTGAGCTTGCCGTTGAGCTCGGGGATAACCTTACCAACAGCCTTTGCAGCACCTGTGGAAGACGGGATGATGTTGCCGCTTGCAGCACGGCCGCCGCGCCAGTCCTTGAGAGACGGACCGTCAACAGTCTTCTGTGTAGCTGTTGCAGAGTGAACAGTTGTCATAAGACCTTCTGTAATGCCCCAGTTGTCGTTAAGAACCTTAGCGATCGGAGCAAGGCAGTTTGTTGTGCAGGATGCGTTTGAAACGAAGTTCATGTCGCTTGTGTAAGTGTTGTTGTTAACACCCATAACGAACATCGGAGTGTCGTCCTTGGACGGAGCAGACATAACAACCTTCTTTGCGCCTGCCTTGAGGTGACCCTCAGCCTTTTCCTTTGTGAGGAAGAGACCTGTGGACTCAACAACATACTCAGCACCGAGCTTACCCCACGGAAGAGCAGCCGGATCGCGCTCAGCAGAAATCGGGATCTCCTTGCCGTTAACGATGATGGAGTTCTCTGTGGACTCAACAGTGCCTTCGAACTGACCGTGCATTGTGTCATACTTAAGCATGTATGCAAGGTAGTCTGCCGGGCAAAGGTCGTTGATGCCGACAACTTCGATTTCAGGATGGTTTACGCTTGCGCGGAAAACCATACGGCCTATACGGCCAAAGCCATTAATACCGATTTTGATACTCATGATGGATTCCTCCTAAAAAATTTTCGTATGATATCATTATAAACGATTTATTGCAAATTTACAACTGTGTTTTGTGAAAATTTTAGCAAAAATATGTAGAATTTTTTGTATAAATAATATAAAACGTCGTAAGCATCCTGAAAACACCGGTTATGATATCATATTCTCAAGATGAAAATTTGCTACCTCACCCGTAGGGGATCCTTCGTCGTCGAGACTCGCCTTTTTCGACAGTCTGAGAGCTCCGGAAGCCGTAGCTTCCGGAGCTCTCTATTGCTATTTAGTTGCCGTGTACATACTCGCCGTCTTCGATAATAGTGAAGGAGCTGCCTTTTCTTATAACTGCATAGCCTGTGTATGTTCCCTCTTCGTCAGCCGTGACGGTGAACTGATTTCCGTCACCCATCATTGCAATTTTGGAAACGGTCTCTCCGTTATCGAACATGATTCCCTTTTCAACTGCGTTGTCAAGACCGATAAACTCAGCCATAACAGCAGTTATATCGCCCGAAACGAAATCGTCAAGTGCAATCTTTACAAGCTTTGCCGAAAGCTCCTTGTCACCGGTCATTTCTGTAACAGTGCAGGTTTCGTACGCAAGGAAGGTATAGGTCTTGTTGGTGCATACAATTTCACCGTTCTTAACCCAGCCCTTGAAGTTTGCCTCTGTTGCCGTAAGCGTTACGGGGTCGCCGTAGCTATACTCAACACCGTTTACATAAACTTTGCTGAGGTCGCCGTAGTCTGCAACATAAATCACCGTACCCTCGGGTGCAACAGCTTCGCTTCCGTCATATACCATTCCGTCATTCCAGCACTTCCAGCCGGTTGCCTGACGGAGACCTGCCATACTCGGGAATGCAGGGAATGCGCCCGTGGTATTGCTTTCGATAAGCTCACCGTTTGCGTTGTAGAACTCTGCCTTGTTTGCAACGGAATCTGCCTTCTCATAGACCGCGATAAACGAGCTTCTTCCCTCCTGCGGATTGTATGTGAGCGTATCCCCATATCCTACTATACGCTTCTTATCCGAGGTGCCCTTTGCCCAGTAGAGGAAGTTGTATCCCTCTGCGCTCATATCGGGTGCCGTAACGGTGTAAACACCGCCGATTGCGACATGACCGCTTCCGATTACATCAGAGCCGATGAGCGTGCCGTCGGTCATGTAAGCCGAGATTGCATCTACTGTTGCAAGTCCGCTTGTTACGTATTTTTCAACCGAGATTTCGTCTGCCGAGCCTTCGCCGGTTGTCTTGTCAAACTTAAAGCTCTGCATGTAAACATATTGGCTTGCTCCGCCGGACTTGCCTGCCGGGGTGATGACAAGCGTGTTTGCATACTCGCCGTCAAGAAGCTCTGCCGTGTACAAATCCTGTGTTACAACGGCGTTGTCCCAGAGATGTGCCGTCGTGTCATATGAATCTACCGTGCCGACGTATTTGCCGTTGACATAGATATCGCCGTAGCCGCCGCCCGTCATCGGGTTGACAATAGCCGATACATCATATGTACCTGCGCCCGTCGGGGCGGTGAACTTAATTGCAAGGTCGCCCCTGTCCTTTATAGTCATGAAATTATATGTATTTGCCGGGCTTGAGCCGAGAGAGAGCTGGATTCTCGGTGCATTATCCGTGCCGTCCCTCTGACCCGAGGCTGTAGCAGCGGCATCTACCTTCCAGTTGTAGCCTGCGGTTTCTGCGTTAAAATAGTCAAATACATCATTAACGTCAGAGAGCGTAGTTTCATCCGCTGTGCCGAAGTCAAGCTCAAAAGAGTCGCCCGATACCGTCGTTTTGTCAAACGCAAAGCCTTTGAGAACTACTGTTGAACCATTGGGGACAATTGTGAGAGTGTTGGCATTCTCTCCGCCGTGGAGATATGTGGGTGATAACTTCTGCTTTTCGTTTTCCCAATAAAATCCGGCTGTTATACCGGTATAAGCGGAATAATCTCCTGCGGTTGCCGCCGCAAGCGTTCCCACCTTTTCACCGTTGATGTATACATCACCAGTTCCCCCTGAAGTCTGTGTTACAAGAGCTGTAACATCATACATACCGGCACCCTCGCTCGCCGTAAAGCGTACTGTCATTTTTCCGTTATTTCCAATTTGGGTGAAGTTGTAAAGAGCAGCCAACTGAACACGGACAGCCGAGCCTGTTCCAGCTATCTGTGTAGCCGCTGTGTTTGCAGCAGCCGCATCAACCTTCCAGTTTAATCCTTTTGATACAGAATTAAAATAGTCAGTAGCATTTGAAACCGTAGAAAGCGTAGCTTCATCAGCTGTGCCGAAATCGACCTCAAAGCCTGCGACCTCACGCTTTGTAAACTTTACGCCCTGCATTGCAACATCTTTACCTGTTCCTCTGCTTGTTCCGTTAGGTACAATGACAAGGGTATTTGCATATTCCCCTGCCTTGAGGTATGCAGAGAGGAGAGTCTGTTCATCGGGCGGGCTTTCAAGTTGGTTAGCAGTGGCATAAGAATCTATGGTGCCTATGTATGTTCCGTTTATATATACATTGCCCTTTCCGTAGTTCGCCATAAGTGTGACAAGACCCGTTACGTCATACATTCCCTCTGACGGTGCGGTAAAGTCAACAGCAAAAATGCTTTTTAGGGGAGAACTGCTAAGATACTTTATCTGCGTAAAGTTCATACCAGTAGCTGTGTTCCGTTGAGTTCTGGTTCTTGAACCGTTTATTGCCTCTGCTGTGCTAAGGCTCGCATTTACCTTCCAGTTTGCACCATAGGTTGTGGATACAACATATGTATTCGACAATGTCCCGGTATCATGCGCTGTGCCGAAGTCTACTGTGAATTCGGTGACATCGCCTGTCGTATTTGCCGAGGCAAATGCGCCTGCCGAGAGGATGCCGAGCAAAAGAGCGCCCGTGATGATAATGGATATAAGCCTTTTCATTTTTCTTTCCTCCTGAAAATTGATTTGTTTTGTATATATAAACGCATTTCTGCATTGTTGCTGATGTGTTCCTCACCCGTGGGAGATCCTTCGATTCCGCTTCGCTCCACTCAGGATGACAGTGCCGTTTTTTTGTCATGACTTCGCGGAGCCGCAGGCGCAGTCGAAGAATCTCAAGCCTTCCCCTTGAGGGGAAGGTGGGTTGCAAAGCAACTCGGATGAGGTGGAAAAATAACGATTGCTCCGCAATCTACACCTCATCAGTCACTACGTGACAGCTTCCCCTCAAGGGGAAGCCTTTCCGAGATGACAGGGTTGTCGCTCTATTCTGCAATATAATCAAGTATTCTCTTTACAAGAACTGCGACCTCGGCGCGTGTGGTGTTTGCCTCGGGGTCGATTTTGCCGTTCTTTCCGTTGACTAAACCTTCAGAGATGAGGAAGGTTACCGCTTCACGAGCGTACTCTGCAACGGTGTCGAAGTCGGGGTAGGACACCTCATCCACCGCAAGCGGTCCCCCTTCCCCTCGAGGGGAAGGCATTTTTTCGAGGGCTTGGAGAGCGCGGTACACAATCACCATCATATCCTGACGGGTTATGGTATTTCGAGGTGCGTACTTGTTATCGCCTATACCGCCGACAATGCCGCAGTTTCGTGCTATTGCAAGCTCTCGTGCAAAGTAGTCGGACTCTTCTACATCCGCAAAGTTTTCGGTGTTGTCGGACGAAAGGTCAAATGCACGAACGAGGAGTATTGCAAAGTCAGCTCTTGTGATGTTCGCAGACGGTGAGAAGGTAGAATCAGATGTGCCCTTGATGATTCCCTTTTCGGAAAGCTCGTTGATTGCGTCAGCTGCCCATGCGTGGGAAGTAAGGTCGGTGAAATGTACATTTGCCGTGTCGCCATTTTCCACCTCATCCGCCTCGCCTTCGCTCGGCACCTTCTCCTCAAGGGGAAGGCTTTCATCATCGTCCCCTACATCGGTATCGTCTCCTTCATCCGGGGCAGGTGCGGCACCACCACCGCCGCCTCCGCCTCCACCGCCGCCTGACGGTGTGTCGGTTGTATCGGTCGAGCCGGTATTGTCCTCATCCTGCGAGGGCTTGCCCGTTGTCGAGCCGTAGACGGTTATTTCATAGCTTACCGTGGCTTCACGCCCGTTTTCATCTATCGCGGCAATGAGCACGCCTGCCTTACCTGCCTGGCTGCTGTCAGGTCTCCAGGTCATCGTACCGGTGGTCTCGTCAACAGACGCCCCTCTCGGAAGGTCGCGAGCCTCATATCTGATTGCATGCTGCTTCGGGCTTTCGGCGTTTACGTCAACCGTTATAGTGCTTCCGGCAGTAACGGTAAGGTCACGAAGTTTTTCCGTTTCCGTGAAATACGGCTTGTCGTCAAGCTCTGACGTGAGAAGAATTTCAAGCTTCTGACGCTTTGCTATATTGTACTGATAGCCCTGTGAGAAGTCGGCGTTGTTTGCAAATGCCTTTATAAGGCTGACGTCTCCGAGGTGAAGGTCAATATAGTCGCTGTTGTCCGTATTGGGGGATGCCTTAACAATCCTGTATGATCCGTTCTGCGTGCCTGTATTTTTTACATATACATACTCACCCGAAAGCTCATCAAAGTTATCTACCTGCTCATTCAGCTTTACGGTTATTATGTTTTCATCCGTAAGTGCTTCGGTAAAGCTCACAACCTCACCGGTATACGCCGCACGACCGTTTACGTCTCCGATAAGGTCGCCGTCATTGACATAGGCGTATATATTATGCGGAGTGCCATTCGAGTCACGGGTTATGCTGTAAACTCCGACAAATCCTCGGAAGTCAAACTCAACATCTTTATCCTTCACGGTATATGTGACATTGTTGTTTGTTGCATATATAATGTAGTCACATCTGCCGTTTTTGAGAGTAACCTTAACAGCCTTAGCAACGTCGTCTTCACCCTCACCGCCGGAGGAGATAAGCGGAAGACTCTCCATACTCTCGATATATTCATCGCCCTTGTACGGCTGGATAACCGAAGTGAACAGCGTGTCGAGTTCTTCCTCGCTCTCACGGTGGATGAGCATGTAATCAAGACCCGGCACCTGGGCATTGGTCGCCGTTCTCGGAGGATATCCTGTAGCAAAGCCTATATCTGTCGGTGTCCAGTCATTAAGAGCCGTAAACTTCAGATTAAGTCCTGACGGGTCTCCGACCTGATGCCTGAAGTCGGTCTGCTCAAAGTTTACGTCAAACGAGCCGTCTTTGATGTTCTTTGCACGGCTTACCTCGGTAAGCCATGTATAGCCTCTCGGGAACATGAGCTTGCCGTAGCCTACATCGCTTTCCGACGCATTCGGGTCAGGACCGTAGAGAACGGTTTTTTCTTCTCCCGTTTCCTTGTCGGTATAGGTCTTGCCGATGCCGGCGTAGGTGTACTTTCTGTACTCACCGTTTTCATCAATCATACCGTCCTTGCCGTTCTCATCAAGCTGTGGAACGAGCGTTAAGTCATCCGTTGTATAGCCCTTATACGACTGTGTATGGAAGCTGTATACGTGAGACTTTCCGCCCTTTACGCGGAAGAAGTCTACAGTGTAGCTTACCTCATTTGATGCGGCAACGGAAACAGCAGTACGTCTGTATATATCCGTTGTTCCGTAGGCATTCGGTGCTTCGACATCTATGAGCTTGACATTGTCCTTGCTGTCGAAGTGAAGCGGAGTTCCGCCGTAGATACCGTTCTGATATTCGTTATCAACCTGTACGGTATTGTGGGAAAGCGTGCTTGCTATCCACTGCCAGCGGTTTTCATTAAGACCCGTCGCCTCGGGATAGCCGAGGTCGGGAGTAAAGTTGAAGCCGTAAGCGTCAATACCGAGCTGGAGCATGTCTCTGTGTCCGTGTGAAACGCTTGTTCTGCCGTAGTACATCCACGTATCATGGCGGTAATCCTTGTCGGCAATAGCACCCGGAGTTTTTACAAGCTCGCCGCCTCGGAGAAGCGCAAGACCGAAGCCTGTGAGGTTTTCACTCTTAAGCTCAAGCTCGCCGTGTTCCTCTACTGCCGCCTTTATCTCGTCACCGAGACCCTCGTTGTCGGTAAAGATATCTACATGAATATCATCGACATCTCCGCCTAACGTGAAGTAAATGTTTTTGGCAAGCTCGGGGTCACGCAATTTATAGTACGCTCTCAAGGTTTCATCAGCTGTACTGTATATAGTGGTTCCTGCGGTGTTACCTGAGTCGCCTATATGAAGGCTATAGCCGCTGCCGACGGTTTCCTTGATGATGGAATTGAACATTTTGACATACTTTGCATTGGAGAAGAAGTCAAGGTCGGGATCTTCGATACCGTGTCGGTCAAACATTTCGGCTGCGGTAAGCGCATCTGTTACCCAGATTCGGTTATAGCCTATACCGACCTCGTTGCCGAAGCCGTCACGGTCAACCTCATTGATGTATCTCGTGACCATCTCACCGCCGGAGTTTGCTACCGTAGTCTTTGCATACTCCGTATTGTAAATCGGGTCGATAACGGATATTACCGTATGCGTGCTCGGTTTTTTGAGCCAGGCTATCATCTCATCAGTCTCAGGAGAGGTGTCGAGTGCAACGGCGCAAAGTGCAACGTTTGCCTGATGCATACCGAAGTTTCCGAGAACTCTTGCGCCCTTTGCTCCGTCAAAAACCTCACGGATTATTCCGTTTTCTGCATTCTCACGGATGAGGTCCGCATTTGTTTTCGGGTTGTCAAGCCCGAAATACTTCGCCTTTTCGGAAAGGTATCCGATGACCTTGGGGTTCGACATTTCGGGGTAGAACGCATCGTATGCACGGGTAAGGCTCTCGGCGATATTGGTTTCCCAGATGTTGCCGACAACTTTTCCGTTGTAGTCTCCGCCGTGGGAGTTCGCATATGAAAGACTGTTGAGCTTTAAGTCATATGTGGGATATACGTCTGCAACACGGTCAAGAAGAATTGCGCCGGCAATGCCGTACTTTTCCTCGCCCGTGTAAAGATATGCGTCTCTCAGGTCGTCGAGCGTTGCGCAGAGAACTGACTTTGCACTGCCGTTACGATCCCAGAAGTAGTGCATATAAAGTGCAATCGGTGCATACTTCGGATTTGTTTTTACGCTTTCACTTGAACCCGGAACGCCGTCACGCGGTGACCAGCCGAAGCCGTCATCCACCATCCACGTGTCTTCCTTTTCAGTATAAAGCTCGTTTTTCAAGAAGCCCTTGCCGTAGCCGTACGGATTATCCGATGTACCGTAAAGCTCGCCGTGCTTTCGGAGAGCCTCTTCACGGCTGAAGGTGCCGGTCTTTTTGTCATAACCGAGCTCGTAGAAGCCTTCAAAATCGTTGGACGGGAAGGAACGCTTACAATCAGGGCACTTTACCTTCCACGGGTCTTTTATCGGATCGACTATCCATGAATATGCGCCATAGGTAGCCGCACGAAGGTCAATCTTGCAATACGGACAGATATACGTCATGGTTCCCGGCGAAGAAAGAGTTGTTATTGTATAAGAACGCGGAAGTCCTTCGCCCGGAATGAGCATGTAGAGCTCTTCAAAGGTTTCAAGGTGTGCATCAGCTTTAGCCTTTGCCGATTTTACAAGCGACTTCGCCCACTCGTACTTTGAACCGTTTGCAAGTGCCATCTTACGCATATCGTCGGTGTAGATTGTAGAACCGGTCTTTGCGGAGCTTGAGATAACCTCTGCCTCACAGGTAAAGGGCGTATCAAAGCCCGAAACCGTTGCGGTTACGCGAATTTTTCCCGTACCGCGTGATGCGTAATATACACGGCCTGCTTCATCAACCGTAACAATATCCGGAGTAAGGCTTTCGTATGAAAATTCGGAACCGGAAATATCAACAAGGTCTCCGTTATTCTTGACGCCTGTGACTATCATCTGAGAGCCGTCACGGTCAAGCGCAAAAACAACATTATCCTCGGTTTTTGCAGTGATTGAAGCAAGCTTTACATTTTCAACCTTTATGGTTTTTGTGACCGACTTTTCTATGTTGTTAAAGGTAACCCATGCAGTTATGTCAACTGTGTCTTCCTTTAAAAAGCTTATCGTTCCGTCGGCTGAAATCTTCGCGACGGTTTCATCGCTTGACTTGAATCTGACATTGGAGATGTTCTTTGAATCCGTAACACGTCCGTCACTGAGGATTGCGGAGCCGTAAAGCTTCTTTGAGCCTCCGACAAAGTAGATAAGCTCTTCGCTTAAGTTTACGTCTGCTCTGTCATATGTAACTTCGCTTACGTTTACCGTACCGAAGCCCGAAACATCAAAGCCGTCTATTTTTCCTTCGACCGTAAGGCGTGTCTTTCCGGACTTGATTGCCGTGAAGGTGCCTTCGGATACGGTTACAGAGGCTTCGTCCTCACTTTTTGCAAAAAGATTTGTCTCGGTCGTGCCGTCACTGTTTACAAGCGGAAGATAATATCCGGCACCGTTGTTCTGGGTAACCTTAATCTTATATTCATCGCTCTCGCCTGCGGCGTAGCTGTCACGCGGAAGCTCGATATTAACATTCTTGATTCCGTCGTGAGCGCCCTTGCCGACAAAGCTTATGCTTCTTATGAACAGGTTTGTTCCGCCGCCGGTCTTGCCGCCGTTTCTGATAATAAGGCTGTGCTCACCGTCCGCGGTGAGATATACCGAACGCAGAGGAGTTGCGACCGCAGAGTAGATATCACCCGGTGTTGTGTATGTATCAACCTCACCGACGAACCTTCCGTCAATATAGAATTTTGCAAGACCTGTTGACGTATAGTGCATTGCGTTGGCGGTAAGGTCGTAGTATCCGTCCTCGGGTACGGTAAACTTAACCGCAAAATCTCCGTAGTTTTTGAGATATGTATACTCAACATTACTCTTCTGTATACGTGCAGCGTTGCTTGTGGCACTGAAATACTCTTTCGCCGACTTTTCGGTGTCAATACGCCAGTTGGAGCCGTGAGTGTCTGCCGAGAAGTAACCGGGACTTGTGCTTCCGTCCTTATTGGTGATATTCACAACCGTATCCCATGCCGCCTGCTCATTGAAATATACCTCAAAGCTCTCATATACGGGAGCTTCCGAAACAATAAGCGGAAGTGTGCCGATCTTTGTCACGCCGTTATATGTGACCGCGGCACTGATTGTTACTTCACCCAAGGTCTCGGGCTTTACCGTGCCGTCCGGCATAACAGAAACTATGTTTTCAGGAAATGCCGACCAGACAACCGATGCATTGTTTAAATCAAGTGCATTGCCATCGGTAAGCTTTGCGGAAGCGGAAAGCTGCATACCCTCTGTATCAGAGAGAAGAATGAACTTTTTCTCGGAAGTTACCGAAACGCTTTCAAGCGTCGGCACCTCTACCGTAACCGCTGTTGTGTCGGCAAATTCTGTGCCGACCGCGGTTGCTGTGATAACAGCCTGACCTGCGGTTTTCGGAGTTATGATTCCGTCAGCCGAAACCTCGGCTATGGAGTCAGCAGAGCTTGAATACGAAATTTCAAGGCTTGAGCTTCCGTCAAGAAGCTTTTTGATGTCGTATCTTGTACCGTTTGTCGCAACCGCCGAAACGGTCATGCTCTGCGTTTTTCCGTTCTCATAAAGTGTAACGCTCTCAGGCTCTGCCGATATGCCCGAAAGAGCGGCAGGTTCTTCTACGCCCGTAAACGTAAAGCCCTGTACGAAAATATTTTTACCGCCGGAGGGATATATGGTCACCGTGTTTTCGCCCTTAGAAAGCTCAACACCGAGAAGAACATCTTCCTTTGTTGCATATATATCCGTAGAATCGGCATAGTTATCAAAAGTGCCTATATATTTTCCGTTCACATAGATATCTGCGGTGCTGTTGGACGAATACGGTGTGTGTCGTACAACCACGTCATACTTTCCGGCACGCTTTGCGTTGACCTTTATTGCGAACTTGCCTTTGTTTTTGATATACGCCCATTTGACCGTCGGCTGTATACGTACTGCATCATTTCCTCCGCCATAAAATACCGCATCGGAGTTTTGCGTATCGATCGTCCAGTTTTCGCCGTATGTATCCGCACTGCAGTATGTCTGATTACTGCCCGGTGCGACAACGAGCGAAGCCTTATCGACGGATGAAAATTCTATATCAAACATCGGATAGATAACCTTATCCGATACGGTTATGTCTATGCTGTCCTCTACCGTCACTCCGTCAAGTGTCACGGCTGCTGTAATTTTTACATCACCCAGAGCCTTCGGCATAATGATTCCGTCATCGGATACCGTGACAATGTCCTCGGGCGAGCTTGTGTACTTTACCGAAACTGCAGGGTCTGTCATGTCAACGGGAGTTCCGTCTGTCATCTCTGCAGAAAGAGCTGTCGCCATGCCGTCTGCATCGTCAAGAAGAATATAGTCTGCATCCGAGGAAAGCGTGACCTCGGAAAGCTTGGGGCTTTCTACCGTTATTTTTATCTTTTCGGACTTTTCCTCCGTACCCATTTTAAAGGTTGCGGTAATCTCGGTTTCGCCGTCGGCGATTGCCGTAACAAGACCCGTCTGACTTACGGTTGCAAACTCGGGCTTTGAGCTTTCATATGTAAGCGATACGGTGCTGTCGTCCGTTCCGTCAAACTTTTTAAAGCCCTTGGAGATATCGTATCTTCCGCCGTCCGAAAGCACAGCCCCGACCGTGAGCTGTGAGGTGCCACCGGGACAAAGGGCGGTCTCGTCTGCTGAAATGTTTATCTTTGAAAGTGAGTCGGTGCTTGCACAGGGTGCGAAATCAAAGCCCTCTATCATGGCATTGTTGCCGGTGAGGGGACGTATGGTAAGCTTATGGGTCGTCTCTTCCGTAAGCTCAACAGCACGAAGTACGGCAGGTACGCCTGCCTTTAAATCCTCAAGTGTCGAGTCTGCTTTTTTGAAGTCATATGAACCAAGATAAATACCGTCAATATAGAAATCAACCACACCGCATGACGAGTACATCATACCGAGTGCCGTAACATCGTATTTACCCGTTTTGGGAACGGTGAAATTGACGGTGAACGCACCGCCGAGGGTGTCGGTTGACCGCTGGGTAATCTGAAGATACGGGTATGCCGGTGCTTTGATATTTATACGCGCCGCATAACGGATATTATAGTGAAGATTGAGCGTGTTGGCAGTATCAATCCACCAACTGCCGTCTGCACTTTTAGTAGTAGTTGTGACGTATGTTTTGGAGTTGCTTTTTTCGGCAAGGGTGTCGGGGTCAACATCAAAAAATCTGATGTCAAACGCCTCTCCCTCAACTGCAAAAACGCCGACTGACATTATCGCCAAAATCATTGTTATACTAAGTAAAAATGATACTATTTTTTTCATATTTCCTCCTTCTTCGAATCCGATAATTCACCACTGTATTTTATCTTAATATAATTTTAATATATCGGCGCTTTTGCTTCAATATGTAAATTTGCACATTTGACCAAACTTATTTTTCTCTTGAAAATTACCGTGAATTGTTATATTATTGTAATATAAGATTTTCGGCGAAAGGAGGGGCTTCTGTGAACGTCATACCGCCTATGCTTTCAAACGCAATTCCCGATCTTAGCAACGATGTTTCTTTCTTTCACTTTTCTCCGGTTTCGGTACAAAAAGTCAGGTATAAAACCATAAACCCACAGCATTGGCATGATTATTCGCAAATCTGGTACACAGTTTCAGGTTCGTATTATCACACCATTAACGGCGAAAGACGTCTTCAAACCCCGGGAAGTGTATCACTTATCTTTCCGCATACGCTTCATGGGGTCGATACCTCTCTGTCCGATACCGAAAATGCGCGTATTATATATTTTTCCATCCGTGAAGACATGTTTTCCAAAAATTACATGCCGTTTATTCCCCTGACCTACTCTCTTGCATCCTTTGATAAATTTGTTCTGAATCCTTTTATTACACTTAATGGGAAGGATAAAGAGCTTGCAGACGAGCTTTGCGAAAGCTCACTTTCCGAATTTTCAAAACAAATGGCCATGCAAAGCCATAAAATCTTAAATAACTGCGCAACACTTCTCGAGCTCTGTGCAAAAACCGTGAACACGCCCTTTTCGTCAAACACTTTAAAAATGGCTCAAGAGCGTGCTGTTCACATAAATAATTCGGTAGCTTATCTCAAAAACAACAGTGCAGATAAAATATCAATTGAAAGCACCCGAAGCCACGCCATGATGTCAAAAAGTTCCTTTACTGAAAAATTCAAAACCACGGTAGGGCGCACACACCACGATTATCTTACACGCCTTCGTATGGCAAAAGCCATTTCACTCATGCGTTTTTCACGAAAAACCATTGCTGAAATTTCAGACGAATGCGGATATGCAAACAACTCCCACTTCACACGCACCTGCATAGAAATATTTTCTGTACCGCCGCAGGTGCTCCGCCAACAGCTTGTCACCTGGGCAAGAGGATGCGAGCATGTGTATATGAATCAAAGACGCGAAAATTCATGGGCTCAGATTCTTGACAGCGAGACTATCGAAGACCACCGCCGCATAATGCTCGGCATTGACTGATGTGTAAAAAAACACCGCAATACTTAAAAGTATTGCGGTGTTTTTATTTAGAATTGATCGGGGTGGAATGCCTTTGCGAGGGTTTCCACCGTGTATGCCATGCGGTTTCCCGGAAGGATGCTTTCAAGCGTTATGACTGCAAAGCGCTCGTTTTTCACGCAATCAAGCTCTGCGAGAGTCGGGTTTGCCTCGATTTCGGCGATTTTTTCTTCAACAGACGGGCTGTCGTAGTCGTGAATAAGAATAACGTCGGGGTTGCGTTTTATCACTTCCTCATAGCTTACCGTGACCCACTGTTTTTCCGTTATATCATCGAATATATTCTTACCGCCGGCAAGAGAGACAAGAAGTGATTCAAAGTTTGCTCCCGAGCATGTGAACACGCCGTCGTTTCCGCTGTCATAAACAAGTACCTTTACAGGCTCCTTGCCCGACAGCTTATCCGCAACAAGTGCGATGCGTGATTTCTGCTCATCGACAAATGCGTTTGCCCTTTCTTCTATGCCGAAGATTTTACCTATGTCGAGAATCTCCTTGTACTGCTCCTCCAAAGTCGTTGCGGAGTTTACGTACACATCCATACCGTAGCTTTTTGCCTCTTCAATGTTACAGCCCGTGTCGCCTATCTCCCAATCAAGCGCATAGATGAAATCTGCGCCGCTTGTGAGAATTGCTTCTCGGGTTGCAGAAGCGTAGTTGAGCTGGGGGATTGCATCTACGGCATCGGCATATTCAGGAAGAGGGCCTCGGCTGTGATTTACAAGACTTCTTCCGATGACCTTATCGGAAAGACCGAGCGCCGCAAAAAGCTCTGTGCAGTTCGGTCCGAGTGTCAGTACCTTTTTGGGGTTTTTTTCAATAACTGCTTCTCTTCCGTAATTGTCAAAGGTAAGGGTTTCGCCTTTTGCTTCATTATCCGTAGAAGTAACTGCACACGAAGCAAGAAGCATAAGTGCCAATATCAGTGTCATTATTCTTTTCATTATTCAGTAATACCTTTCGTAGAAAATCCGCTGAAGTATGATATATTCAGCTTATTTGTTACCGGATTTTTTGAAACAGACGAGCGAACACCGTAAATATCAAAAATGTTTTCAGATGTGAGCACCTCTTCGGGCGTGCCGCAAAGTGCAATTTCTCCGTCTTTTAAAACATATATTTTATCGCAGTAAAGTGCCGCAAGATTTAAGTCATGAATTGCGGCAAGCACCGTTATGTTAAGGCGCTTTATAAAGTCGAAAATTTCAAGCTGATAGCTTATATCGAGATGGTTTGTCGGCTCGTCAAGGATAAACAGGTCGCTTTCTTGGGCAACGGCACGGGCAAGGAGAACACGTTGCTTCTCACCGCCGGAGAGACTCTGAAAGCTTCGTTTTGCCATATCCTCCATACCGAGGTGTTCAAGCGCATGATGCACCATATGCTTATCCTCGGCAGTGTCAAAATCAAACAGCCTCTTTTTAGGGCTTCTTCCCATGGCAACGATTTCTCTGACGGAAAAATCAAACGGAATGTCGTTTTCCTGACCGACAACCGCCATCTTCTGTGCCGACTTTTTATACGGCATTTTGAAGACATTTTCGCCATCCACAAAAACATCTCCTTCATCCGGAGTCAATGCCCTGCAGATGTTTTTGATTACCGTTGACTTGCCGCTCCCGTTGGGTCCGATAAGCCCGACAAACTCTCCGTTTTCAACATTGAGTGAGATATTTCTTACAGCGGATTTTCCGTCATAAGAAAAGCTCAGTCCCGAAACGCTAAGCTTCATTCAGGCTCACTTCCTTTCCCTGCTGTTTTTCTTCAGCATCAGAATAAAGACGGGACCGCCTATTACTGCCGTGAGAATGCCAACCGGCAGCTCCTCCGGTGCGATAAGCATGCGTGCCGCAACGTCAACCCACACAACAAGAATCCCACCTGAAAGTGCGGATACGGGAAGCACCTTTTTATGGTCACCGCCCACTATAAGCCGTGTGAAATGCGGCACCATAAGTCCTACAAATCCTATGCTTCCGCTGACAGCTACCGTCGCGCCTGCCATAAGCGAGGCAACAAGGATAAGCTGTTTTTGGAGACTTCTTACATTTACACCGAGAGCACCTGCGCTTTCATCACCTAAAAGCAAGAGGTTCAGTCCTCTGTAATTTATCATAAGATAAATCATGCACAGCACAAGCACCGCCGTCGGTATTCCGAGATATGCCCATTTTGCACCGGCAAGGCTTCCCGACATCCAGAATTCTGCATTGTGAAGTCCTAAAGCATTGGGGGCAGAGAGCTTTATAATACTCGTCACGCCGTCCATAATCATCGCAACGGCAACGCCCGACAAGAGAAGCTGTGTTATGTTTATTCTTCCTCTGTGACGTGAAAGGATGTAGACTGCGATTATCGTTGCCGCCGCACCTAAAAACGCACTTATTGAAAGTGAGTATACGCCAAGGAATGAAAACGCACCGAACAGCATGCCGAGTGTTGCAAATGCTGATGCACCCGAAGAGACACCGAGGATGAAGGGGTCTGCGAGGTTGTTTCTCACAAGTGCCTGCATCGTAACGCCGCACACGGCAAGAGAAGCCCCGACAACGAAGCCGAGAAGCACGCGCGGAAGCCTGAGTCCGAGCACGATATTCTCCGAAAGCGCTTCCCACGTTTTCGGTATCATATCCCCGACAAGCGGAAGACGGCTCAAAAGAACCTTTGCGGTCGTAATCGGCGACACGGAAACAGGGCCTATCCCCGTTGCAAGAATAACGCTCAACACCGCAGCAATTATGAGAACCGTTAAAATCAATATATTGTTTTTACAGTAGCGTTTCTTTATTTTCACAATAAAAACCCCATTACAAAATTTGGGACATATCTTTAAAAAACAAGGTGCGGTTTTCCGCACCCTGTCCATGTCACAATTATTTCTTGCCTTTGATTCTGTCGAGCGTATCCCAGATACCGTGCATGTACATGATGCCGAGAGCGCGGTCATAAAGGCCGTAGCCGGGACGGACGTTTCCGGGGCCTTCGTCCCAGAGGTGTCTGCCGTGGTCGGGGCGGATATAGCCCTCAAAGCCACAGTCGTGGTATGCCTTGACGATTTCAAGGATACCCGTGTCGCCGTCGCAGTCGCGGTGCGATGCTTCAGAGAAGTCACCGTTCGGGAAGTTCTTGACGTTTCTGATATGAGCAAATGCGATTCTGTCGCAGTGCTTACGTACAATGTCTGCAACGTTGTTGTTCGGGTTTGCACCGAGAGAGCCCGAGCAGAGGGTGAGGCAGTTGTACGGATCATCAACCATCTTGAGGAAGCGGTCGATGTTTTCTTCATTTATGAGAAGACGCGGAATGCCGAAAATATCCCATGGCGGATCGTCCATATGAATAGCCATTTTGACATCGCACTCATGGCAGGTAGGCATAATGGCTTCGAGGAAGTACTTGAGGTTTTCCCAAAGCTTTTCATGGGTGATGCCCTCATATGCCTTGAAAAGCTCGTCGAGCTTTGCCATTCTCTCAGGCTCCCAGCCCGGGAAGGACATGTTATACTTCTCGGTAAAGCCGAGGATGTAATCAGCCATAGCCTTGTAGTCGTCCTGAATCATACCCTTTTCATAGAAAAGCGCAGTAGAGCCGTCACCGACCTCGTGGAAAAGGTTACTTCTTGTCCAGTCGAAAATAGGCATGAAGTTATAGCAGATAACCTTTACGCCGAACTTTGCGACGTTGCGGATGCACTGCTTATAGTTTTCTATGTATTTATCTCTTGTGGGAAGACCTATTTTAATGTCATCGTGGACATTGATAGACTCGATAACATCCATATTGAAGCCGTATTCATCAAGCTGGCGCTTGACCTCGGCAATTTCTTCTTCCTCCCAGATTTCTCCCGGCATTTTGTGATGAAGAGCCCAGACGATGCCGTCAACACCCGGGATCTGCTTGATATCGGAAAGGCTTATCTTGTCGTTGCCTTCGCCGTACCAGCGGAATGTCATTTTCATCAGTATCGCTCCTTTATCGTGGCGTTTTTTTACATTATAGCACTATTTTATCATAATTGCAATGTGCGTTAAAAATAAAACACACGGTTTTCCTTTACTTTTTGGGGAGAGTAAATTTTCGTTCCGTCTTTGCCCTTATAATAATCTCCTTGCCCGTAACCGGATGAGTTAGTCCGAGCGCTGACGCGTGAAGTCCGAGCCGTCCTATCGGGTTTTGCGTACTGCCGTACTTCTTGTCCCCGACAACAGGATGTCCCAGCTCCTTCATGTGGACACGTATCTGATTTTTTCTTCCCGTGGAAAGCTTGACCTTCACAAGTGAAAACTGTCCGTTTTCACGGACTACCTCATAGTCGGTTATTGCGCGCTTGCCTTCCCTTGCCGAATACATTACATGCACACGGTTTTCCGCAATATTGGTGTCACACCTTCCGCTTTTCTTTTCAAAGCTGCCTTCGCATATTGCAAGATATTCACGAAGAGTAACCCTTTCGTTCCAGTTCTCCTGCATAGCATCCCTGATTTCCGCACTTTTTGCAAACAACAGAACGCCCGAGGTGTCGCGGTCAAGTCTGTGTACCACATGCAGGCTTCCCTTTCGGTTTTCCGATAAAAGAGCATATGCTGTGCGCAATTTTTCACCGTCAGTTGCAACAGTCAGAAGCTTTGCAGGCTTGTTGACTGCAAGCAGATATTCGTCCTCGTATATAATCTCTATGCCCCGGGTTTCTTTCGCCCCCTCGTTCATTGAAATTTTAACCGAGTCCCCTGTTTTTAGCTGTGTATTAAACTTTGTCGTCACACTTCCGTTTACGGAAACCTGACGATGTTCAAGGTATGACTTCACCTTGCCGCGCGGCATAGTCTTGAGCTGCGCGTACAGAAACTCCAGAAGCTTTGCATCCTCTGATGCATTAAGTACAATGTCCTTTTTCATGCTCATTCCTCTATATGCTCCATACCCATTCTGATGATTGTGCGTACATGGTCATCCGCAAGCGAATAGTATACGCTTTTGCCCGCTCTGCGGCTCTTGATAAGCTTTGCCCTCTTCAATGCACCCAACTGATGAGATACCGCAGAGGATGTCATATTCAGAGCTTCTGCAAGACCGCAGGTGCAGGCTTCGGTTTCAAAGAGAACAAACAGAATTTTCATTCTTGTCGAGTCTCCGAACATCTTAAAAAGCTCAGCTAAATCAAACAGCTTTTCATCGGTCGGCATTTCCTTTGCGATGACCTCCAGAAGCTCTTTATGCTCCTTGTGAACTTGTCCGCTCTGAATCATTTTTGTACCCTCCTGATTTATTATAAATTCTTAACATTCAATGTGCGTACGGCATTAAGGACCGCAAGTACCATAACGCCTACGTCGGCAAATATCGCAAACCACATATTCGCCACACCGACAGCACCGAGAATCAGACAGAGAAGCTTTATTCCGATTGCAAAGCATATGTTCTGATAAACAATACCCATACACTTTTTTGAGATTCTGATTGCCTTTGCAATCTTAAGCGGATTATCGTCCATAAGCACAATGTCTGCCGCTTCAATTGCCGCATCGGAGCCGAGAGCACCCATCGCAATACCTACATCGGAACGTGTGAGAACCGGGGCATCATTTATTCCGTCACCGACAAAGGCGAGCTTTTCTCTGCTTTTCTTTTCCGAAAGCAGCTTTTCACAAATATTTACCTTATCCTCGGGAAGGAGTTCAGCGTACACCTCGTCTATACAAAGCTCGCGTGCTGCCGCCTCCCCGACTGCCTTTGCGTCACCTGTAAGCATAACCGTTTTACGGACACCGACACGTTTTAGTGCAAAGACCGCAGCCTTGGCATCCGCCTTCAGGCAATCCGAAACCACAATCTGACCGCAAAATTTATTATCAAGCGCAACGAAAACGGAAGTGCCCGTACAGTCGTGTACAGACAACTCTATTCCGAGCATTTTCATAAGTTTCAGGTTTCCGCATGCAACGGTACCTTCCGAAGACTGTGCAACAACGCCGTGTCCGCCGATTTCTTTTACATCCAGAAGCTCTGAGGCAAAGCCTTCCTCTCCTGCGGCTTCCTGCAGGCAACGGCTTATAGGATGGGTTGAACAGCTCTCGGCAAGTGCCGCAAGGCGCAAAAGCTCTTTCTCAGAGACGGTGTTGTTATAAATACCGGCTACTTCAAAGGAGCCTTTTGTCATTGTTCCCGTCTTATCAAACACAACACATTTTACCTGCGAAAGCGCTTCAAGATAATTTGAGCCCTTTATAAGAACTCCGGCACGGCTCGCTCCGCCTATACCGGCAAAAAAGCCGAGAGGAATGCTGATGACAAGAGCGCACGGACAGCTTATTACAAGAAATGTAAGCGCGCGATAGACCCACGTTCCGAAATCCGCATCGGCGTTCATCAGAATCATTCTGAAAAGCGGCGGCACAACAGCGAGAACCGCGGCAGCAAGGCACACGGCAGGAGTGTAGTATCTCGCAAACCTTGATATGAAATTTTCTGATTTTGACTTCTTTTCGCTTGCGTTTTCCACGAGCTCTAAAATCTTTGACACTGTAGACTCGCCGAACTCATGCGTCGTTTCTATTTCAAGGACGCCGACAAGATTTATACATCCGCTCTTTACCTCATCCCCCACGCAAACATCGCGCGGAAAGCTCTCTCCCGTAAGTGCGGCAGTATCAAGAGAGCTCGCTCCTTTTATAATTTTTCCGTCTATCGGGATTTTTTCTCCAGGCAAAACCACAATAACGGTCCCTATTTCTATGCAGTCCGGCTCCGTCTGCACAAGTGAGCCGATTTCATCTTTTATGTTTGCGTAATCGGGACGGATATCCATAAGCTCACCGATGCTTTTGCGGCTTTTGCCGACAGCATAGCTCTGAAACAGCTCACCTGTCTGATAAAACAGCATGACGGCACTGCCTTCAATGTACTCGCCGAGGAGCATTGCTCCGACGGTTGCAACTGCCATGAGAAAGTTTTCATCAAACGGCTGACGGTTTATTATTCCATGCACGGCATCTGACAGGATATCATATCCTATTATCATATACGGTATTAAGAATAACACAAGCTTTGCCATGCCGTCAACAGGCACGAGCGATGCTGTCGCCATCAGAAGAGTGGCGATTATTATTCTTGCAAGCACCTTTTTCTGCTTCTTTGTCATAAAAGCATCACCTTCAGAAATATATCTCGCAGTCGCGTTCAACCTTGCGGCACTCATCGAGCACGTTTTTCATTACCGCTTTTTCGTCCGCACCATCCTCAAAACCAACCTTCATTTTGAGAGCCATAAAATTTATACTTGCAGATATTACGCCCTTCACCTTGTTTGCGGCAAGCTCCATCTTATTCGCACAATTTGCACAGTCAACCTCAATTTTATATGTTTTTGTCATTGTTTTTGCCCCTTTTAAGTTTCTAACAATTGAACAATCATTCAATCGTTTGTTATATTGTAACACCGTACAACACCTTTGTCAATAAGTAAATGGGTGTAGCAAAATACATTTGCTACACCCATTTACTTATTTTTTCTGATAAAGACTTGCAGCATCAACGAATACCGCTTTGACGTCTTTATGCTTGGAGATCTTTTTGCGTTTCTCAAGCTCCTCAAGAAAAAGCTCTTCATTCAGAGGAAGTGAAATCTCCGAATTTGTCCAATCAGACAAGTACATAGCATTGGAAAGCGTGAGGCTTTTTATGCCCTCCTCGCCATCTATTATAAGCTTTTCATTTCTGAGAATTGCACCCGCAAAAGCATTCAGCGTAATCGAATGCTTCTCAGCCTTAAGCTCGGGGAACGTATAAGCAACAGTTGTTATCTTGGGCGAATCGGGGCTGCCTGACATTTCATTTGCAGCTTCCGGCAAAGAACGGTCAAGCTCGTTTACCATAAGCTTTGAAGCGTTCTCAAGAATAATTGTGCCCTTGTCAGTTGCGATTTCAAGTCTGTTTGTTCCGGGGTTCATGCCCGTAGAGGTGATGAAAGTACCGAGCGCACCGTTTTTATATTTAAATATTGCTGACACATCATCCTCAACCTCAATATCATGCCATTGTCCGACACTGCACTTCGCATAAATACTCTCCGGCATACCGCAAAGCCACTGAATAAGATCAAGGTTATGCGGACACTGGTTGAGCAGAACACCGCCGCCTTCCCCGGCCCAAGTTGCACGCCATGATCCGGAATCATAATATGCCTGTGAACGGTACCAGTTTGTGACAATCCAGGTAACTCCGCGGATTTCACCGAACTCTCCCGAATCAAGAATGTTTTTTACTTTTTTATATACCGGAGCATTCCTGTTCTGGAACATCATACCAAACTTGAGTCCGGATTTTTTTGCCTCTTCATTCATCTTACGCACAGACCTTGTGTCAACACCTGCAGGCTTTTCAAGCATGACATGAAGTCCGTATCCAAATGCCTTTGTTGCAAGAGTCGGATGGTCATAGTGGGGAACAGCTATGTAAACTGCATCGCATACCCCCGACTTCATCATTTCTTCGGGGTCTGAGAAATAGTTTATGCCTTCATCCCGAAACATTTCTTTTGCCGTTTCTATACGGCTGTCGTACATGTCGCAGATGGCAGAAAGCTCTATTTCGGGACACTCTTTTCCGAGCACTATATGCTTTGCTACCTGCATTCCCATATTGCCGACGCCGATTATGCCAAGTCTCACTTTTTTCATATCAAACTCTCCTCCTATTTTACTTTCGGAAAATGGCGTGTTATGTTCTCAAAGCTTCGGCGCAGACAAACAAACTCATCTTCACCGTAGCAGTTATCCTGCTCAACAAGCATATATTCACAGCCAACCTTCGACAGCGCATTTATATATGTGTCATAATCAAGCTTCCCCTCATAAATCGGACGTAGATATACACGACTTTCTTCTATGCCCTCGGGTATTTCGTCAAGGTAATCCTTCAGGTGAATGCGTGAAAGCCTTCCGTCAAGCTTGTTTATAAGTGCCACCACATCGACATCCGCCCATGCTGCCCAACCGAGGTCGAGAGTGAAGTCAATACTGTCCTCCGGGAAGTCCTCAAGCATTCTGTCTATTACGCTCTTTTCGGCAAAGGGACCTTGAAATTCCTGATAGTGATTGTGGAAATGAAGCTTTGCGCCGCAATCGCGTATTTCTTTTGCAATAGGAACAAATTTGTCACGGAAGAGATTATACCTTTCCTCTATGTCCTCTGCAAGCATCGGCATACTTCCGATACCTATATTCTTACAACCGAAAACCGCATGGTCGGAAACGATTTTTGAAACACTCTGTTCATCAAACCTTGCAGGTGGAATATGGGTGAGCACACATTTAAGGTCGTTCTTCAAAAGCTCATCGCGGAGCCACTCAGGCTCATATGGACAAGTTCCCGATACCTGAACGGATTTGTAGCCGATTTCCGATACTTTTCTCAATGTCTTCGAAAAGTCCGCGAGCGTTTTTGTACGGTTGTGTGCCGTATAAAGCTGTGCACCTATCTGCATATTTCTTCTCCTTTTATATCAGCTCTTTAAGCGCTTTTACGGCACAGTCAAATGCCTCACGCTTATCTTTATAGCTCTGCCCTATTTTTGTGGTTGCTCCCTCTCTCTCAAGGGATGCAAGTCCGACAAACTCGTAGAGATGCGGTTCAAGGCTTATGACACTGCCGCCGACAGAAGCATATTTTTCAAGTATCTTCGGCATGTTTGCAACTCCATGTCCTGCCGGCACAACAACCTTGTCTGCATCGGCATCCTTCATGTGGAGATAGTCAATATACGGAGCAAGAACATCCCATGCTTTCATAGGTTCAACATCACACTGGATAAAGTTTGCCGGGTCGAAAACCGCGCGAAGGTCAGAAAGTGCCTTATGTATGTCTGCACAGCGCTCGGGAATATCTCCGTATATATGCTTTTCATTCTCATGGCAAAGAACTATGCCTGAAGCTTTTGCGATTTCAAGAAACGTTCCGAGCTGTTCGATTACCTTGTTTTTATACTTGGGGGCATCAGCCGGTTCCATGAAGAAGCTGAATATGCGCATCCTTTCTGCACCGGCAATATTTGCAAGCTCAAGGGTGTGGCGAAAAAGCTCTGTATGCTTTTTGAAATCATCATTTATATCAACCTTGCCTATAGGAGACCCGATTGACCATACCTTTATTCCCTCTGAATCGAATTTTTTCTTCAGCTCTTTCATTTCATTAGTTGACAGCTCAGTTACATTTCTGCCCTCTACTCCGCGAAGTTCAATATATTCAATACCGTTGTCGCGCAAAGCAGCAATCTGTCCGTTTATTGTCGAATCTGCCTCGTCTGCAAAAGCGCAAAGCTTAAATCTGTTCATTCCGTTTCTCCTCTCACTTCTTTGTTTATATTATGATATAACAATTCTGTTTGCAAGTCAATTTCACATAAACACACAATTATATTGCAAATTATTTCATTTTGGTGTATACTCCATTCCGGAGGTGGTTTACTTTGTCCGGTCAAAAATATATATGCAGCTTTTTGAACTTTGCAAATTCTGTCACATTTCCGCCATACTCTGCAAGTAATTTACATACACATGAAATGTGCGAAATCTTCTGTGTTTTCCGCGGTGACGGATATTATATCACAGAGGGCTCAATGCACAAGTTTGAGCACGGCAAAATCTTTCTTATGCGTTCCGGTGAAATGCACAAACCTTACCTTACCAACCGTGAACCGTATGAAAGAATTGCCCTTCATTTTGATGCCTCAATTGTGGACGGTATAGACCCCGAACGCAAGCTCCTTTCACCGTTTTTTGACAGACCTCTCGGCAAAAACAATGTGTACAACCGCTCCATTGTCGCTTCAACCGGCATATATGACTCTTTCATTAAAATGGGTAATCTTTCGGACAGCAATGCTTCAAATGATTTGCATGTCGCAGTTCTTCTGTTTTCAGTGTTGTCTGAGCTCAAACAGCTTTTTGATGCAAAGCTTTACGATGAGCCAAACAGTAATACTGCAACCATGCAGGCGGTTGTTGAATACATAAACCAGAATCTGTCAAACACCTTATCAGTTGATTCTATTTGCGAAAAATTCTTTTTAAGCCGCGGTCAGCTCAACCGTAACTTCAAAAAGACTACAGGGTCTACTGTGTGGGACTATATAACGATTAAACGCCTGATGCTTGCAAAGGCTTATATGGAAGACGGAATGTCTGCCGGAGACGCTGCCATTGCCTGCGGATACGGTGATTATTCTTCCTTTTTCCGCGCTTATTTGAAAAAATACGGCACAACTCCGACCGGGCAAGTCAGATAACTGTCATTTTCAACGAAATTTATTGTTATATTTTTCACATTTTTGTCACGGTTTTGTTTGACATAAATGCAATGTAGTTATATAATATAATTTATTATAGTAAAATGCGTAAATTATTTTTTGGAGGTCATCCCAATGTTTGAAAATCGTGTTTACAATTTTTCCGCCGGTCCGTCCATGCTTCCCGAAGCGGTTCTCTGCCGTGCCCGTGACGAGATGCTCAACTACAACGGCTCGGGCATGTCAGTTATGGAGATGAGCCACCGCAGTAAGGTATATGACGACATCATCAAGTCATGTGAGGCAAAGCTCCGCAAGCTCCTCGGCATCCCCGACAATTACAAGGTTCTCTTCCTTCAGGGCGGTGCTTCTCTTCAGTTTGCTTCAATCCCGATGAACCTTATGAAGAGCGGTAAGGCTGACTATATTGTTACAGGTCAGTTTTCCGGCAATGCTGCAAAGGAAGCCCGAAAGTACGGCACTCCCAATGTTGTTGCAGATTTAAAGGAAGAAGTCTTCAAGCGCATTCCGAAGCAGAGCGAGCTCTCTCTTTCACCGGATGCAGATTATGTACATATCTGTGTAAACAACACAATTTACGGCACTCATTGGAATTATGTTCTTGATACCAAGGACGTTCCGCTTGTCGCAGACATGTCCTCATGCATTCTTTCCGAAGAAATTGATGTCACAAAGTATGGCGTTATATGTGCAGGCGCTCAGAAGAACATGGCTCCGGCAGGTCTTACTGTCGTAATCGTCCGTGACGACCTTCTCGGCAATGCCCGTCCCGACACCCCCACGGTTATGGATTGGAAGGTTATGGCTGAAAAAGAGTCTATGTACAACACTCCGAGCACATATCCCATCTATGTATGCGGACTTGTTCTTGATTGGATTGAATCTCTCGGCGGTATCGGCGAGCTTGAAAAAATCAACCGTGCAAAGGCTGCACTTCTCTACGATTTCCTCGATGAGAGCAAAATGTTTATTCCGCACGCTGACCGTGATTCACGCTCACTTATGAACGTCACCTTCAGAACAGGCGATGAAGAGCTTGATGCAAAGTTCGTAAAAGAAGCGTCATCTGTCGGTCTTCTCACTCTCAAGGGTCACCGTTCTGTCGGCGGTATGCGCGCCTCCATCTACAATGCTATGCCTGTTGAGGGCGTTGAAAAGCTTGTCGCGTTCATGCGTGATTTCGAGGCTAAAAACAAATAGGAGGAAACTTCATTATGTATAATATTAAGCTTATGAATAAAATCTCATCTGACGGGCTGAACCGTTTGCCGTCAGATACCTTCACCTGCGGCGCAGATGTTACCTCTCCGGATGCGATTCTCGTCCGTTCGGCCGATCTCCACAACGAAGAGTTTAACCCCGAGCTTCTCTGCATTGCTCGTGCAGGTGCCGGCGTAAACAACATTCCGCTCGACCGCGCAGCAGAAGCAGGCATTGTTGTGTTCAATACTCCCGGTGCTAATGCCAACGCTGTTAAAGAGCTCGTTCTTACCGGTCTTTTCCTCGCTTCCCGTAAGATTTTCGAAGGCATTGAGTGGGCAAAAACCTTAAAGGACAGCGGTGACGAGGTCGGAAAGCTTGTTGAAAAGGGCAAAAGCCAGTTTGTCGGTCCTGAAATCCAGGGCAAAACCCTCGGCGTTATCGGTCTTGGTGCAATCGGCGTTCTTGTCGCAAACGCAGCCGAAAAGCTCGGCATGAACGTTCTCGGATATGACCCGTATCTTTCTGTCGAAGCTGCATGGAGCGTATCACGCAACATCCGCCACTGCACAGACATCAACGAGATTTACGAAAAGAGCGACTACATCACAATCCATGTTCCTGCAACTCCCGAAACAACGGGAATGATCAACGCAAAAACAATTTCTGTTATGAAGGACGGTGTCCGCATACTGAACTTTGCTCGCGGCACACTTGTCAATACAGATGATATAATAAAAGAACTTGCAAGCGGCAAGGTCGCAAAGTATGTTACAGACTTCCCGGATGCGGCTCTTATCGGTACAGAAAACGTAATCGCACTTCCGCACCTCGGCGCATCAACTCCCGAAAGTGAAGAAAACTGCGCTATTATGGCAGTTGATGAGTTGAAGAAATATATCCTCAGCGGTAACATCAAAAACTCTGTAAACTTCCCGTCAGTAACAATGCCGATGAGCGGTGTGTGCCGTGTCTGTGTTCTTCACAAGAATGTTCCAAACACTGTTAACAGCATCACCTCAGTCGTATCGGATGCAGGTCTCAATATCGCAAACATGCAGAATGCATCAAAGCGTGACTGGGCCTATACCGTGCTTGACCTTGACAATGATGCGGATAACTCACTTCTTGATAAAATCTCCGCACTTGACAACATTGTCCGTGCAAGAATTATAAAATAATATCAGATACAAGCGAGCTTTCAGCTCGCTTGTTGCAATATGTACATACGGAAGTGAAATTTTATGATAGGCGTAATCGTAAACACGCTGACTGTTCTTGTCGGGAGCTTTCTCGGTCTTCTTCTTAAAAAAGGAATCCCCGAGCGTGTTTCAAAATCTGTAATGGTCGCCATCGGGCTTTGCACCGTTTATATCGGCATCGACGGCGCGATGAGCGGTGAAAATACCATTGTTCTCATCGTTTCCATGGTTCTCGGCACGATTGTCGGCACTTTTCTTGATATCGATGGCAAAATCAATAGCGTTGGCCTTTTCTTTGAGCGTAAGATGAAAAGAAAAGACGGAAAAAGCACAATAGCCGAAGGCTTTATGACCGGCAGTCTTCTCTTCTGCGTAGGAGCCATGACTATTGTCGGCTCACTCAACTCAGGTCTTTCGGGTGACCACACGCTGATACTCACAAAGTCAGTGCTTGACCTCATTTCATCGTGCATGCTCGCAAGCACCCTCGGCATCGGCGTTATGTTTGCGGCGATATTTGTTTTTGTTTTTCAGGGGGTGCTCGTTTTGTGCGCAGGACTTTTGCAAAACGTACTCAGCGATGCTTCGCTGATTGCAGAAATCACATGTGCCGGCAGTGTAATAATCATCGGGCTTGGGCTTAATATCCTCGGCATCTCAAAGTTTAAGGTTGCTGATATGCTGCCTGCTATCATATTTGTCCCGATTATTTACTTTCTTTTCGGGCTTATCCCGATATCTCTTTAAAATAAAAAAACAGGACTTGAAGTTGAAGTTGAAGTCCTGTTTTTTATTTTATCTCTATAAGCTCATACTCGCGCACGCCAAGACCAATATCTGCCGCAGCATCTATGGTATGTGTTCCGTTACGGCTCTCTATCCGTTCAATGAGATGTGGCTTTCCGGGGTCGGAGCATGCATATACAAGGTCAACACACGCACGGTCAATGGCAACGGGGTCAAGCGATGCAAGAATGCCTATATCTGCAATGCACGGATCCTCGGCAACCGCACAGCAGTCACAGTCTACGCTCATGTTTTTCATGACATTGATGTATACTATATTTCCGTCAAAGAGGTCTGCAACCGATTTTGCCGCATCTGCCATAGCCTCTAAAAACCTGTCGTGCTCTGCCGTCCACTTTTCCTCCGGCACACCCACGCCGTGGATATATGCCTTTCCGTATGACGAAGCAACGCCTATGGATATCTGCTTTATAGCACCGCCGTACCCTCCCATCGGGTGTCCCTTGAAATGAGAAAGCACAAGCATTGAATCGTAGTTTTTAAGGTTTTTACCTACAAAATTTTTGGAAATAGCTCTGCCTTTCGGAATGTCAAGAACGAGGTCAGGTCCTTCCGCATCCAATATGTCAACATCAAAAAACTCCGTCCAGCCATGCTCATCCATGAGTCTTCTGTGTTTCTCGGTTGTGTCGCGTTCACCCTCGTAGGCGGTATTGCATTCAACAACAGTTCCGTTTACATGTTCAATCACGGGCTTCCAGAAATCCGGTCTGAGAAAGTTCTGGTTCCCCTTTTCACCGGAATGAAGCTTGATGGCAGTTTTCCCCGAAAGCTTCTTTTCGCAGATATCAAAAAGCTCAACTACCTTTTCGGGCGTAATTTCTCTTGAAAAATATACCTTTGCACTCATACTTTTACTCCTTTCACATTGCTATTATTTTTCATTTTTTATATCAATATTCAATTATTATTTTAATATAAAACCATTGTTTTGTCCATAGATATATGTTTTGTGAATTGAATTCTTTTTTAATTCTGTTAATATACAAAATATACAATTTAAAGAGGTGGTTTGAATGACAAAAAAAGTATATTTTTTTATCGACGACGTAATCTGGGCACTTCGTGACATCACCCGCGAAAAACCGAAAAGTGCTTTTGACCAGCACTTTTTCAAAACGCTGAAAGAGTGCCATGACAAATACGGTGCAAAGGTTCAGTTGAATCTTTTTTATCGCACTGATTTTTTTACGGAAATGACGAATTTACGCTTTCAGACGTAACGGACGCATATAAGGCCGAATTTTCAGCTGCATCCGACTGGCTTAAATTCGCTTTTCACTCAAAACAAGAATTCCCTGACTATCCCTTTATAAATGCAAAATACGAGGATGTCCGGACGTTGTTTGAGCTGATAAAATCAGAGGTTTTGCGCTTCGCCGGAGAGAACTCCTTTGCTTACGGAGTTACTCCGCACTGGGGGCCAATAAGCCGCGAGGCATGTCTTGCTCTGCGTGACTGCGGAATGAAAGTTTTGTGGGCATCACTCGGTGAAAAGTCAGACTATAACGGAGACCCGTCTTCTCTCCCCTACGGTCATGCCGGACGTCTTTTACAGAACAGGCAGCCTGAAACAATGCTGTTTTTACGCAAAAGCCGTGATTTTGCAATCGAAAAATCCATATGCGGCTATAATCATCTTTCTGCCGAAGACGGAGAGTCTACTCTTTCAAATTTCAACACCGTTGTTGATAAGGAAACGGGCATCCATATGAAGGTTTTCGGAAAATGCAGCCCGATAAATCTTTTAAATGACGAAACATTTGAAACTGACTTTGTTCCGCTCCTGGATGACGAATATCTCTGTATCGTTTCACACGAGCAATATTCTTATCCGGACTACTATGCATACCAACCCGATCATTCGGCAAGACTTTTGCGTGCATGTGAATGTGCTCACAAGGCAGGATATGAATTCTTCTATATCGAAGAACTCGTGAAATAACGGAGGTTTTAAAAATGCAAAAAGTCGTAAAAATGGGTGTTGTCGGTCTCGGTCGCGGCCGCAACGTAATGAGTGAGATCCTTGAAGAATCCACCGTTAAGCTTGTCTCCATATGCGACAGCAATGCCGAAAAGCGTGAAGATGCAATAAAGCACTTTTCAAAGCTCGGTGCAAACGACCTGCAGTGCTATGAAGACTTTGACGAGATGCTCAAAAGCGACATTGACGCAGTATATATAGCAACAGATGCCATATATCATGTACCGTTTGTAACAAAAGCAATGGAGGCCGGCAAACATGTAATAAGTGAAATTCCGGCAGTTAACTCCATCGAAGAGGCGAAGCAGCTCAAAGCAGTGGTAGCCGCTCACCCTGAACTCAAATACATGTGCGGTGAAAACTGCTGCTACTGGGGAAATCTTCAGGCTTGGAAAACGATGTACAACGACGGTAAGCTTGGCGAAACCGTTTATGCCGAGTCTGAATATTTCCACAGCGTTGCGGATCCGAAGAATTTTGATGAAAAAAAATATCCCAAAGACCACTGGCGTTCATTTAATCCGGCCATAAAGTATCTTACCCACAACCTCGGTCCGCTTCTCTACATAATGAACGACCGCTGTGTAAGCGTTTCCTGCATGGTTCCTGATGTCAAATATAATCCGTATACTTCAACTGAAAATCAGAACGGAATTGCACTGTTCAAGACCGCAAAAGGTGCGGTTATAAGAATTTTTATATGCTTCGGAGCATATGCAGGCTTTGGTCATAACTTCAGAATCATCGGCACTCGCGGAACACTTGAGACGGACAGCACGAAATATTTGCTTGATGCACATTCGTTTGCAAGATTTTCCGATATCCCGAGTTCCAGGCGCGACCCCATTGAGCTTAATATGACCATCGAATCTTTCGGCGGCGGCAAAGGCGGTCACGGCGGCGCAGATAAGAAAATGGTTCTCGATTTTATTAAATGTATTATTGATGACACGCCACCTCCGATAGATGTCAATCTCGGCATTGCCATGTCGCTTCCCGGAATCATCGCAAGCGAATCTGCACAACAGGGCGGCGCACTTCTCGAAATCCCCGAAATTTAATTTTATCCCTGCATGCGAAATTCGTGTGCAGGGATTTTTTATTGACAACAAATCAGGGGCACTATATAATAAAACAAAGGAGCTGATACTATGGCACGCCAGATAGTAAAGGAGTCGTTTTATATACTTTGCAACAGATTTGCCTTTTTTATCCCTCCGGCAATAATTGCTGCAATTCTTACGGTTGCACACTCGTTTTTTCCTCAATCGGAAGTCTCCGTATACAGTTTTATCTTCAACTTTTTGATTTGCCTTTTTGCAGAAGTACCGTGCATTGCAGTATACTATGGAAAAGGTCCTGTTGCAACGATACGTGACAGACTTCCGTCACTTCTTCTTGTAGTGACACTTCGCTGTCTGTTTTTACTCTGCGCAGGCTTTGTTTCCGATTACATATCAAATGTGATGGGCGAAGATGCCGGGAAGCTCGTTTTTACCCTTGTTCTTCTGGTCATTCGTACTATTATTGATTTATTCTTTTATTTTACAGTTATAGGAATAATTAAAAATGACAGCAGAACAGGTGCGGCAACAACAGCTTCACTGAGCATACTTTCTTCCAATAAGGCCTGGAATATAGGTTTGTATGTCAGAATCATTCTTTTTGAATTTGCCGTTCTGCTTGTTTTTGTCCTTGTGATAGCTATTTTAATAGGTGTACTGTCAGCACTTGCACCAATATCTTTATGGCTTATTTTCATTCCCATTCTCAGCAGTCTTTTTGCAGTATACTTACCAATAAGAATATGCCACTATTATGAGGCAATAAGCTGATATTCTTATTGCCAACAAACTGTGCAAAGCACAATATCACTCGGCGTAAGCTGAATATCACTGCGCAGCAATATAACTTGCCGAAGGCAAATAGGCTCTTTGTCAATAGTTGGGGTAAAGAGTTAAAATGAAAAAGTGATTAAGCAGGCAGTCGTCGTTAGGCGGCTGCTTGTTCGTTGTTGACTTGCTGATGAGAGAATATATGTAAAATACGATTTCTGAATCTGTTAAAAT